>CAZSKE010000077.1:0-8467 GCA_964607325.1 uncultured bacterium
TCCATCGCCGGATAGGGCACTTACCGTCGGTTCTCCCGTTCGACCTTTTCGTGGGGGTTCTCTTCGGCCTCGTGGGAGGCTGGTGTCTGGCTCTCCAGACCCTGGTGTTGCGCGTGGTCAAGGATTCGCTCGGGGTCATGGCGCTTGTCGTCCCTTGGGTGGGAAGGGCGGCGGCGCCCGTTTGGCTCTCGCAAGTGAACGCGGTTTTTAACCAGACGCTGGGTCCCTCGACAGGGCCCCTGCGAGCCCTCGTGGAGCGTTGGATCCGGGCGAAGCTGAAGGTCTCGGGTCCTTTCCTCGCGGCCGTGGATCGGGAGGAACGTAAAAGGAACCTGGCGGGGATCCCCGCCACGCCCAGCTCCTTGGCGTACGCCGCCTTGCAGGTCCTCCTGTTCCCGATTCACCGCGTGTTTTGGATCGCTTATCTTCTTCTTTTCGTGAGCGCGGTTCTTTTCTGGACCTTACCCATCTTGCTGGCGTTCTCGCGATGAAACCCTCCCCCGCGTACGATCGTTGGGTGGAGACCCAATCCCGTTGGGACGACGATTCTTTCCTGGCCTCCCTGACTCCCTTGATGGTTCGGCGGTACGCGAGGTTGGATGAGCGCGTGACTCGAACGTTCGAACAATCCTTTGAGGGAAATCCGCGCCCCGTCCTGCTGGACCTGGGGTGCGGCCGGGGAGAGTATTGGCGTTTTGTCCGCGGCCAAGGCAAGGGCCGCTTCTGGTCCTACCTGGGGATCGAGCCGTCCGAGGAGCAATTGGCGCGTCGTCTCCCGGGCGATTACGGGATGGGACTGATCCGGGCCGCCGCCGAGAAACTCCCTCTTCCCGACATGTGCGCCGACGGTGTCCTCCTGAAGGAGGTGTTGGACCACTGCTGGGATCCCCGCGCCGTTTTCCGGGAGGCGTATCGGGTTCTCAAGCCGGGAGCCGTATGGGTGGTCACCCTCACGAACGACCGTTCCTGGTTCAAACGTCTTCTTCCCGGGGTCAACCGACGACTCAAGTCCGCCCAAAAGGATCATTTCCATTTTTTCGGCCCCGCCGATCTCGAAAAACTCGCGCGGGAGGCCGGGTTTGACACGGTTTGTGTCGAAACCTATAATCACCTCAAGTTGCCGCGTTTTTTGGAGAACGCCGCCGGGATGCTTGGCGGACGCGGGATGGATTTACTGCTGGAAGCGTCCGATGCCGTCGGGCGCTTTTGTATGCCTGGCCTCGGCGGCGGCATGACGCTGACCGCGCGACGCCCTTCGGAGAAATCGTGAGCCCGTCTCCGCCCGTCTCACCGGAATTGTTGAACCTGTTGTTGTGCCCGTCCTGTGGAGCGGCCTTGCGCTCCGGCGACGAAACGCTCGAGTGCACCGCCTGCCGCAGGTCTTTTCCCGTTAAGGAAGGCATCCCATCCCTCCTCCCCGATCCCGCCCCGCAGAGCCATTGAGCCGCTTGGGTCCGGGCGGGCCCCCATTTCCGACCTGGATCCCTTCCTCGCTCCTGCTGGCGCTCGCCTGCTTTTCGGTTTGGCGTGGCGCGGTTGTTTTCGCCGGGGCCATGGCGGGTATCGAAAGCCGTGACCGTTGGCCTCTTTCGGTATTGGGCGCATTTGTTCTCCTGTCGGTTCTTGAATACCTCCTCGACCGATTCCTGACGGGGGATCGGGTAAGCGGGGCCCTCCGGCGCCTGGCCTTGGCCGTCGTCCCGTTTCTGGCGGCCCCGCTGGGGTTCGCTTGGCTGGATCTTTCCCAATGGTCCCCTCCACCGCATCTTTTCGCCCTTCGGCAAGCCCAGATGGTTTTCGGGATCCTTTGGATATCCCATCTCCTGCTGTTCCTTTCGCTCACGGGCCGGAAAGCGGTCGCCTCGGGCAAATGGCGACCGGCTTGGGTGTTCGGCGTTCTGGGTTTGTTCCTGTTCGGTGGCACCGCGGCTCAAACCCTGCGGGCCAGTTCCACCGGGGACGAGCCGCATTACTTGATGGTCATGGAAAGCCTTGTTCGAGACGGGGATTTGGACCTTCAGAACAACTACGATCGCCAGGATTGGCGCCGTTTTCATGAGCGTTCCGTTTTGACCCCCCAGGACGAGGAGCCCTTGGACGAGCGGGGAAGAAGGATCAGCCGTCATCCGGTGGGAGTCTCGATCCTCGCGCTTCCCGCGTACTATCTTGTCGGGCGTTCCGGCGTGGCGGCTTTCCTCGCCTTGACGGCCTCGGCCGCGGTGGTTTTCGTTCTTCTCGCGCTCGAGGCGATGGGGTTCGCGCGGGAAACGGTCCTCCGCGTGGGGTGGGTGTCGTTGATTTCCTCCCCCCTCTGGATGTTCTCGGGCAACCAGTTTCCCGAGACACCCGCCGCGCTCGGGTGGGCCGCCGCCCTTTGGGCGGCCTCGCGGAAGCGTTGGGCCATCTCCGGTCTCCTCGCTTGCTCGACGCTTTGGCTCCATCCCCGAAACGGGTTCGTTTTGGCGGGGATCCTGGCGGTCGGGCTGGGCTTATGCCTTTTTCAGCCGGACACCCGTTCAAAAGCCGTGCGTTGGGCGGCGGGGGGCGTTCTTCCGGTGGCGGCTTTGGCCATGTTCTTGTGGCATTTGTTCGGTGCCTGGAATCCCTTGGTGTTGTACGGGCCCCGGATCGAGGGCGGGTTCCACGCGCGATATTTCCTGACCCAGGTTTTGGGACACTTGACCGACCAGGAATCCGGCCTTTGGATCTACTACCCGGTTTTCCTCGCGATCCCCGCGGGGGTGGCGGCGGCATACCGAACGGGGCCCCGGCGAGCCTTTCTTCTGGGCGGCGCCTTAAGCGCCGCGTTGATCGGATTGGGGGGGTACTTCTATTTAGGAGGGCCTCCCCCCACGCGCTTCCTAGTTTCCTTGACCCCGTTTTTCCTGGTGGCCGCCGCCTACGCCTTCAGGTCGGTCGAGCGACACCCACGCCGCTTGCGGGTGTTGGCGGTCCTCACCGCTTGGGGCCTGTGCGTGACCTTTCCGTTGGTCGCCATTCCATGGTTGAGGTACAGTCAAAGCGGCGAGGCTTGGATCTGGCAATTGGGGAGACATCTGACCGGGTGGCCCTTGCCCACGCTTCTCCCCTCGTTCTATCTGGAGCCGGTGCCCGCGCGCTCCTACGCGCTGGCCCTGCTTTGGGTCGGGGTGTCGGTCGCGATGGCCGCGTGGTTCATGTCCGCCGAGGATGTTCCCGGGAGGAAAAAAACATGAAAGGCCAAGCTTCCTCCCGAACCGCCAGGAAAAAGCCGCCAGTGCCCGATCCCGTCCCGGGCCCGCCTCTTCGCGTGGGGGTGGACGCCCGTCTCGCCTTCAAGAGGGGCGTGGGAACCTATGTGGCCCGGCTTTTGATGGCGTTGGCCGAATCCCCGCGCGATCTCGACATCGTGGCGGTCAACGCCCCGCCTGAACTCAAGGTCATCCTGCGGGGTTTGCCTCTCCGATGGGTGGACACGCCTCCGACCCACCCCGCCCTCTACGAGCAGACGGGTCTGCCCGCCGTGGCGCGGCGCGAGAAGTTGGATCTCCTGCATTACGTGGACAACTCCGCCACGATCCTCTGGAACACGCCTTATGTGCTCACGGCGCACGACGCCATGGTGCGGCGTCCCTTGAAGGAAACGGTTTTCAACCCCACCCTGCGCCAAAGGTTTCTTCACTTTTACAAACGCGCGACGATCCCCGAGGCCGCGCGATCCGCGCGGCTGGTCTTGACGGTCTCCCAGCATTCCAAACGGGATCTGGTCTCTTCCTTCGGGGTCCCGGAGGACAGGGTTCGGGTCATTCCGGAGGGGGTGGACGCGTCGGCGTTCACGCGCCCCAAGGATTACGGCCATCGTTTGCGTGGGCCCGCCCGGGTCCTCGTCCAGGGGGCCCTGGATCCCCGCAAGAACCTCCTCCGGATTTTCGCCGCGGGAGCCTTGTTGCGCCGCGCGGGGGTGGATTTCCGGATAACCGTCATTGGGGCGCCTCGGGCGGACTTCGAGCGGGGCGGGATCATCCGCGAGGCCGAAAAACTAGGGGTCGCCGACCTGGTCGAGTGGCCCGGTCGTGTCTCGATGGAGGACCTTCCGCGTTGGTATTGGGAATCCGACCTCCTGCTGTATCCCTCCCTTTGGGAGGGATTCGGGCTTCCGGTCCTTGAGGCGTTCGCGGCCGGGATCCCCGTGGTGGCCTCCAATACGGCCGCGATCCCCGAGGTGGCGGGGAACGCCGCCAGGTTGGTGGACCCGACCGACACGCAAGCCATGGCCCGCGCCGTCCGGGAAGTCCTGGAAAAGCCGGTGACCACCCGATCCCTCGTCGCGCGGGGGCTCAAGCGGGTTCGTGAGTTCACCTGGGAAGCCACGGCGGAGTTGACCGCGGCGGCGTACCGCGAGGCCGCCGAGGCGCGACCATGAGCCGCGCGCGAGCGTCAGACCCGGTCTTTCGGGAGTGGGGAACGGTCGCGCGGTTGGCCCTCGTCATGGCCTGTCTCGCGTCGGTCGTCCCGCTTTACGCGCCTCATCTGTCGCCCGGCTGGCACTCGCCCCGGATCGCCTCCCTGGCCGCTTGGGGGTTGCTCCTCGTGATCGAGGTCTCCGCGTATTCGGCCATGACACACGCCGGGCTCAAGGACGCTCTGCGTCGCGTGAGCTGGACTTATCTTCCTTGCGTGTTTCTTTGGGGGGGAGTCGTCCTTTCGCCTTTTATCGGGGGGACGCCCCAGGATTCCCCGCGTCTTCGCGCGGAGATCGTCTTCGGGGTCGTTTGGATACTCCACCTGGGCTCCTTCGCGGGCCTATGGGTGAAAGACTCGCTCGGGAGCGGAAGCCGGTCCCTGGCCGCCGTTTTCGGGGTGGCCGCGTGTTTCTTGTTCGCCGGCGCCACGACCCACACGGTGCGTTGCGACCTGACCGGGGACGAGCCACATTACCTCCTGATGACCCACAGCCTTTCGCGGGACGGCGACCTAGACCTCGCGAACAACTACGCCGCGGACGACGCGCGCGTCTTTTACCGGCGGGGCGTCCTTCAGCCTCAGGGAAACGAGCACTTGCTTCCGGATGGACGGCGTCTCAGCCACCATCCGATCGCCCCGGCTTTCCTCCTTGCCCCCGGATACCTGCTGGGGGGGAGGATCGGGGCGGCCCTGACGGTCTCGCTTCTGGCCGCGTTGGCCCTGGCCCTCACGCTCAACGCCCTTTGGACCATGGGATTCAAACCCGAGGCCGTGGAGTCGGTGGGGTGGGTCGGTCTTTTCGCGTCCCCCTTCCTTCTCTATGGGGGCCTGCTTTTCGCGGAGATCCCCACGGCGTTGCTGGTGGCGGGGGGCTTGGCCGCGGCGGCCCGGAAACGGTGGGGAACCCTGGGCGTTCTGCTGGGGCTTCTTCTTTGGGCGCACAACCGGAATGTCCTGTTGGTGATCCCCGTCTTGCTCGCGCTCGCGCTGGCCTGGCGCCGCGCGCGTTGGTCCCCGAGGGAAATAGGGCGCCTTCTTCTGGGATGCTCGGTTCCCGCGTTGGCCTTGGCGCTCGTTTACTCGGCCCTTTACGGGGTTTGGACACCCCTGGGCGCCCACCATGAGGGTTTGGGAAGTTTGTTCTCGCCCGCGCGATTTCACATCAACTTTCCGGGGCTTCTTCTCGACCAGGAGGCGGGTTTGTGGTTCTACTTCCCGGTGTTCGCGACGATTCCCGCCGGGTGGATCCTGGGATGGCGCCGTGGGCGTGGGCTTTTTCAATCCGCGTGTTTCACGCTGGCCTTCTATTATCTATGCATGTCTTTCTACCAAAACCTCGGCCTCCAACCGGCCGCGAGGTTTCTGGCCCCGGTCACCCCGCTCATGCTTTTGGCGATGGCGCCCGCCCTGGAAGCCCTGGCCGCGTCCGGAGCCTTTTGGCGTCGGCTGGCCTTGTGCTTGTTCGCCGTTTCGGCTTTTCTCAACCTTCTTCTGGCCGCGGTGCCCTGGATGAGGTTCAACCGCCTGGAGGGGTCTGCCTGGGTCCTTCAAGTGGCCGAGCGCCTGACGGGCTTGCCTTGGGCGAGATGGGAACCCGCGTTCCACGCGCCAAACGCCGAATGGCGGAGCGTCGTCCTGTCCTTGTTTTGGATCGTGGGGGTGGGCGTTTTGACGGCGGTTTTCGTGAAAAAACGGGTGGGAGGCGGCCGGGCGTGAACCTCTTGGTCTTGACCGGCGTTTTTCCCTTTCCGCCCCACGACGGGGACAAACTGCGTTTGCATCATTTCCTCCGCCAACTCAAGCGACGGGGCCATCGGATCGACCTGTTCATCCTCACCCGGGAGGACCCGGCCCTCCTTCGGGACGACTCCTGGAAGGGTCTGGCGCGACGGGCGCATTTGGAGCCCCTGTCCGATCGCGAGCTCGCGCTCAACTTGGCGGGCGGGGTGCTGACCGGGGGTTCCTTGAACGTGGCGGCTTTTCACTCCCTGCGTTTCCAGCAGGCCCTGACCGCCCACGCTTTTTCGCGCGAAGGCCGGTCCGTGGACGCGGTCGTGGCCCACCGCCTGCGGATGGCGCCTTTCGCGGAACATTTCCTGAAGGAACGACGACGGGCCCATCCCCAGGCTCCGTCCGCGCCCTGGGTGTTGGATTTCACGGATTGCCTGACGGGGTACGCGCGGCAGGCGGCGGTGACGTCCGGCGTTCCCTGGACAAGGCGCGCGAGCGCCTGGTGGGACACGCCCCTCTTGTCCGAGGAAGAACCGAGGTGGGCCCGCCGGGCGGACGCTTCCCTGGTCGTTTCGGAATCGGAACGGAGCGAACTCGTTCTTTTGGGCGCGCCGGAATCGAAGGTGTCGGTGGTTCTCAACGGGGTGGAAGCGCCGTCCCGCGCGGGGACCCGACGCCCCACGCTTTATCCCGAGGGCGCTCCGGTGGCGGCGTTCGTGGGCAATTTGGGTTACGCGCCGAACGAGGACGCCACGCGTTGGTTCATTCAAAAAGTATGGCCGTTCGTGCGCGCGCGGGTTCCCGACGCGGTATTCGTCGCCGTCGGAGGCTCGCCCCGGAAGAGCTTGCTGGCGCTGGACAACGGAAGGGATACGCGGGTGCGGGGTTACGTCCCGGACCTCGCGCCTTATTGGACCCACGCCTCGTTGACCGTGGCGCCTTTACGGGTGGCCGCCGGTTTCCAGAACAAGGTGGCGCTCTCCCTGGCCCAGGGGGTGCCCGTGGTGGCGACCCCCGCGGCCCTGCGGTTCCTGCCGGACGCGGCCCGAGGCGGCGTCCAAGCCGCCGAGAACGCCATGGATTTCGCTCGGGAGACGGCGGAGCGCTTGACGCGGCCTGGCGCTTACCGGGCCTCGGCCCGGAGGGCCGGGAGCGTCTTGAGACGGCGATGGACCTGGGACGCGGCGGGACGCGAACTGGACCGTGTTTTAAGGCAAGCGGTGAAGGTCGGCCGTCAGCGGTCGGTCTAGCGGGGCGCTGAAAAAGCCGCTCGCGGCGGCCTTTTCCTTTCTCGCGCGCGAATCACCCGGCCCGAACCCATGGATTCGAACGTGGGGGTTCCCGTGTCCGCGGGGTGAACCGGGTGTGATCCTGGACCACCGTGACGTGGAACGAGGAATGAAGGCAATCGAACGGTGAGGCGCCTATAATTCCTGCTTGGCGCGTTCCGGATTCATCTTTGTCCTCAAAGGTAAGGGCTTCAACATGTGCGGCATCGCGGGATTCATCCAGACCAAGGCGGGACCGGGGCTCGACGCCCGGGACCTGCGCGCCATGACGGCGGCCCTGAAACACCGGGGTCCCGACGAGGACGGTTATTACCAGAAGGATCCCGTCGCGCTTGGCATGCGGCGACTGTCCATCGTGGACCTAGCGGGCGGATCGCAACCCATTTGCAACGAGCGAGGGACGGTCTGGACGGTTTTCAACGGCGAGATCTACAACTATCTGGAGATCCGGCGCGACCTGGAGACGGCGGGGCATGCGTTTCGCACGAAGACCGACACCGAGGTCCTGGTGCACGCCTATGAGGAGTGGGGCGAGGGGTTCCTGGGACGGTTGCGTGGCATGTTCGCCATCGCGCTTTGGGATGAGACTTTCCGGAAATTGATCCTGGCGCGCGACCCCTTCGGCGTCAAACCCCTGTATTACGGCCAGCACGCGGGTTGCGTCCTTTTTGGGAGCGAGATCAAGGCCTTGTTGGCCGCCAAAGGTTTTCCCCGAAAGGCCGACACCCGGTCCATCCTGACGCTCCTGACCCTCCAGTACGTTCCCTCGCCTGACACGCCCTTCAAGGGCGTGCGCAAGCTCCCTCCGGGCCACCTGTTGACCTGCCAGGCGGGCAAGGTCGCGATTCGTCCTTACTTCAACTTACCGGGCGGGGTGGAGGCGGGCGGAACGCCGGAACGCTCGGAAACGGATTGGGTGGACGAGCTCCGGACGACCTTGTTCGCGGCGGTGAAGGAACAGCTCATGGGCGACGTGCCGGTCGGCGCGTTTCTTTCCGGCGGGT
>CAZSKE010000078.1:0-8408 GCA_964607325.1 uncultured bacterium
CGATGGTGAACGGTCCAGGCGCCCAGGAGGATCAAACCCGACAGCAAGGCGATCCCCGCCGATCCCGCCACCCGCCCGGGCCACAGAGCGCGGAACCATCCCCACACTCGCTCGAAAGCCACCGCGGAAAGCGCCAGGACAGGCGGAAAGGCGCACAACAGGCGGACCGTGTGGGTGTCCACCGAGAAGATCGACGGTAATATGCCCGCTCCCGCCGCCGTCAGGAGCCAGAAGGTTTTCCAGCGGGGCCGTCCTAACAAGGCCGCCAGGGCGCAAAGCGCCGCCGGGATCGACAATACATCCAGGAAGGAATCGAAAGAGATGTTCATGTCGTAGCGGTCCAACCCTCCCGTGAACAGGCTTTCGAAATGTCGCCGCGCGTTTTCCAGGAGCGCTGGAAAAGCGCTTGAGAAGCCTTGTTCCTTGAAGACCGAATTGGACGCCAAGTGCGCGGCGAACAAAGGATGCCGCGCGAGGGGCCACCAGAGGAGACAGGCGACCGCCAAGCCCGTGAACCAACGCTGGAGGGTCGGCGGCTCCTGGCCGCCGGCTTTCTTTCGAAGCGTCACCCAAAGCGTCGCGGCCACGCCTAAAAGAACCGCGAGCAACGGATTCGCGCCGAGCACCGCCATGGGGCTTTCGGGTTTGAGGACCGCGTTGAGCTTGAGGAAGGCGAGCGTGATCCAGGCGCATCCGGAAACCGCCAAAAGGATCCCCGCCCGGCCCGGACTCCGCTCGTCCCTTTGAAAAAGCGCGAAAAGCGCCATGGTCAGGACCACCCAGAGAAGCAGAACCCGCACGCCCATGTAGGTGTAGGCCGCCCCGCCAAGGGCCAAACCCCACTGGATGAAGTGGCGCCTGTCGGGACGACGGAACGCCCGCAAGGTGAACAGCAACACCAGGGTGGCCGCGGGAGTCACCGACATGCCGCGCGTGAAGACCAGGGTACCGATCAGGAGCGGTTTGGAAACGGCCGCCAATGCCGCGGTGATCAACCCCGCCCGGCGGCCCGCCACCTCCTTGCCCAACAAGTACAACAGCCAAACGCCGATCAGGTCGATCAAGGCGCTTCCCACATTGGCGATGACATACGGCGAGGCGTTCGGGACAAGCCGCCAAAGGCCGGCGAGGAAATAAGTGAAGAACGGCTCGCGACCGCCCAGGGGAAAGATCAGCATGTGGAGGTCCAATTCCAGCACATTGCGCAAGTCCACGATCTCCCAGAAGGGATCGTAACCCCAGGTGGGATGGGGTTCTTGATAATGCGACAATCGAAGTGTCGCGCCCAGAATCAACAAGGCCCCCAGGATCCAACGCGCCGGCGCGGGACGGATGTCCGGCGCGGACCGCTCGCCTCCCAGGGCGAACGCGAAGACCAGGATCAAGAAACCCGCGAAGGCGGCCTTGCCGGGCTCCACCCATCGCAAGGGCGCGAGATCGGGGAAAAGGAAGTTATAGGGGTTCAACGTGATCCAATGGGCGGCCATGAGCGCCAAACCCAGGCAAGCCATCCCGAACGCCCATCCGACGCGGTTCCAGAAGGCGAGGATGACCAACGCCGCCACCCCCATCGACAGCCAGAGGAACCGTTCCAAGACGTGGGAATCGGGCGTGAGGAAGAAAAACGCGAAAAACGGGAAAGCGGCGGCCAAACGTCCATACGGAAGGGACGAGAAAGGAGGAGAGGCGGGCGGCGGGGGCAAGGGTTCCACAACCGCGGAAAGGGGGACCTTTCCACGCCGTCGAGAGGGATGGGGACGAGTTCTCCGCGTCAAAAAAGCTCCTCCTGGGAAGAGGGTCGAGCGACACGCTTGACCCGCGGGCCGCTTCATTATAAACCCTTCTCCGAAATGAGTCCTCGCGCCCCCTTCCGCCCGCTTTTCCTGATGATGGATTACGATGGGACCTTGACGCCTCTTTTGGCGCGCGTGGATCGGTCTTTTCTCGCGCCCGGCGCCCGGCGTCTATTAGCCCGCTTGGCGCGTCGTCACCGAGTCGTCCTCGTGACGGGCCGGGACATACGGGATCTCACCCGACTCGCGGGAAAACTCCCTGGAGTGGGTCTCGTGGGCACCCACGGCGTGGAAACCTCCCGGATCCCCGGTTTTTCCCTGTCCACCCCCGGCCTGAGAAAAAGACTCGTCCGTGACCGCCGACGCTTGACTCGCGCCTTACGACGGGAATTCGCGGGGGAGCCCGGGCTGTTTCTCCAGGAAAAGCGCTACGCCCTCTCCTTGCATTACGCGCGTTTGAAACCTTCCCCTCGATCGGAACAAAGCCTGATCCGAAGGTTCCGCGCGGTGGTGCGCCGACAGGGCGCCAAGGGACTTTGGACCTTCCAAGACGGGCGCGACATGGTCGACCTGAGGCCCGCCGGGTTCTCGAAATCGAAAGCGGTGGGCTTGCTGATTCGGCGTTTCCGGGGGGCCCGAATGGTTTTCGCGGGCGACGATCGTTCGGACTGGGGCGCCCTCGCGAGGCTCGGAAAAAAGGGGTTGCGTGTGGCCGTGGGTCCGCACGTGCCGGCTCGGCTTTGCGATAAAAGATTCGCGTCCCCGGCGGCTTTCCTGCGGTGGTTAAAAACGCTCGCGGCGCCCACCCCCGCGCAAAAGGTTGGCCGCCGATAAAAGCGGATGAACGCCGACGCGTCCTTATCGATCGGACAACGCCACGACCCAAAACCACCCAGCCACGGATTCACGCGGAGTTCGCTTCGGTTGATTGAAAACAGCGGATTCGGCGTTGAGGATCCCGATCCACTTTACCCGCTTCGTGAACCTGGTGGTTCCGACGGTTCGGTCAGGTGTTCTTCGAGACATCCCCCAGGCGCAGGGAAAACTTCTTGCGGGGACCGTCATACACCATCGTGAAATTGTCCAGGACATCGCGCCCCAGGATGGCCTGAAACCGGGACTGCGGCATGGGCGCCCCCAGGAAAACGGCCGCAAAACGAAGCGGACCCAATTCGGCCTCCAGGAAATACTGGTAGGACTGCACCGATTCACGAAGCGTGGTGTTCATCGTGACCATCCCCACGGGAAGGACGCCCAGGGGTAGCAGTAAATGGTCCCGCAGAACGCTGTGCGAAGCGCCCGTGTCGATGAGAGCGTCCACCTCGACGGGCGTGTGGATCGTCTTTCCCGCGCGTTGCCTCGCCTCCTGGGCCGCGCGGCAAGGAGAAAGCCGCAACCGCACCATCGGCCCTTCGGCGTCCAAGCTGGGTTGTTGGAACTCGAGCAACGGCATGGGGTCTCCGTTTTAGAGTTGGATAAGAGGCGCCTCGAGAAGCAATCTCCGAACCAGGAAGGGCACGTGACCCAGACGGCGATACCCATCGTTCACGGCCTCTGAAAAACGCTCGTAAAAACCCACCACTTCCTCGCCGTGGATCAGGACATACCGTCCGGGGGCCTTTTCCACCCACTCGTTCTGGTGGGCCAGGTAGTATTCCCATTCTTGCTTTAGCACCGAAAGCGTACCCCCAAAATGACTCGAAGCAGATGATGCCTTTGCTTCGGAGTACATAGGGGCAGAGCCCCTATGAGAGTCAGCTCAATAAGGTTCACTAAGGGGCATCATGCATATAAGCGGAGGAAGGTTCAAGACCCATCGTCCAGACGGCTTAACCATCAAAACAGCCGCGGGGGCGGGTGCGAAACCTATCGGGGCAGAAAGGAGGTTGTTCGTTGCTGGTGATGGGTGGTTGGCAGCCACTGGACGGCCGTCTCGAATAACACATAACCGCTTTGCATTTCACTGCCGGATATACTCCAGTTCCACGTCCATCAGGACGGCCGTGGGTGTGGCGGCCGCGCTCTCCTTCGGAAGGTCCTTTGAAACGGCCGTGTCCTCCGGTTTCCCGGCTTCCGGCGTTCCGGCTTCGCCCATCTTCTCCGGATAAACGCCATCGTACTCCGGCTTCGCCTCGGTTTCCGGCTCCGAGTCCGCTTCGCCGGACAGGTTATCCAACAACATGGATCCTTCCGCGGCCGGGGCCGCTTCTTCGACCGGGGACGGTGGAACCGCCCTCAACTCATCTCCACCGGACGGTTTCTTCCGCGGGGCGGAGAATTCCCAACCCACCGTCACACGGTGCGCGGCGCCGAGAAGCGAATAAGGCGCGAACATGTAATCCAGCCTCAATCCGGACCAAGTGATGCCCGCACCAGCCGAGAACCCCGAGGCCCCGCCCAAATGCCTGGGCTGGAGATCGTACCCCGCCCGGAGGGCATAGGCGCCCGAGGCCTGGCCCCTGCCGAATTGGGCCCCGAAAGCTGCGAATCCCTCCCCGAGCACGACGTGATACCGATATTCCTGCGTCAGGGTGAGGCCGGGTAGCAAGAGATTCTGGAAGGCTGAACCGGCCCGATAGACGACCGGCGTTCTGGCCCTGCCGGCCCCAAGGTCCGGAGCGATTCCCAGGTTCTGGACCGAGGCTCCCAACGACCCATGCCCCTTCAACCATTCCGTCCCGACGCCGAAATCGGCCAGGAACCCCGAGCCCGACCGCTTTTCGACGGTCTCTCCCGCCCATTTCGCGCCAGCCCCCACGCGCCAGGATCCCCGCCGGTACGCCGCCATGGCGTGCAACACGCTGTCGGAAACGGAAAAGGTCCCGTATTCCTGCCCCATGTCGTTTCGGTAGGTGTCGCGGGCCGCGTCGCGCAGGAACGCGCCGCCCAGGCTGAATCCCCCGCCCACGGGCGCGCCAGCCAGGAGGAACATCCCGTTCACGTCACCGACCCAGGAAAGGTACGTGAGGGACAATTGGGCCTTGGAAAGCCCCGCGAGGGACGAGGGGTTCAACCAGGCCGACTCCATGTCGCCCGCGATGGCGCCGCAGGCGCCCCCCAAGGCGGCGGACCTCGCCCCCGGGGGAAGCGCGAGGTAAGGCATGCCCTCCGCCGCCTCCTTGGCGCGCAGGGGCACGGCGGCCGTGGCGCACAGGGCGAGAACCGGAATCAGTTTAAAAGCCCTCATGTCCCGCTCCAAATTCACTCAAAAAATCCGCCGATGACGTCCGATGTACTCAGATGTAATCAGCATGATTCTTTCTTGAAACTCATGATCCACTTATCGGCGTTCATCAGCTTTCATCGACGGCGAATGCCGTGGGTCGGTTGTCATCTGTCGGCTGACCGCCGACCGCTGCTTTTCACGGCGCCACCGTCAGTTTGCACTGCAACCGCCCCTTTTCCGTCTCCAGGATCGCGTAGTACATCCCGGGCGGCGCGGCGCGGCCGGCGCCGTCGAAGCCGTCCCATTGGGCGTGTCCCGACGCCGCGTCGACCCATTCAGGCGGCAATGAGCGGACCGGGTTGAACGCTCGGTCTAGAACCACCACGCTCCCCCGCGCGCAGGGCTCGAACGAGAACAGGACGGGCGACCCGCCGATCCGGTGGGGATTGGGGTACGGAATAAACTCACCGGACCGGGCGGCGCGGGCGCGGGGGGCATCGCCCTCGAAATACAACGCCTCATACGCCGGCCGATAGCCATGGGACCCCAGCTGAAACGTGCCAGCCATGTAAAGGGTCTTGTCCGAGAAGAAGAGGTCGTCGACCTCCCCTGAGCTGCAACCCCACATCGGAGAGTAGGAGTTGTAGCAGGTCCACGGCGAGGCGGAATACGCCAGTTCGCCGTCGCCTCGCTTGAAGGCCCCCACCCAGGCGCTGAAATTCCCCTCGAGCCCGCTGACCCCTCCGGTAGCGAAGACCAGGTCATCCCCGACCGCCAGGTTCGATAGGACCGGATTCTGCGTGAGACTCGAAAACTGGATGGGTGAACCCGCAAGCGTGATGCCACTCGTCCTCGGATTCCAGGGCGTGACGAGGCCCGTCGTCAGGTCGAATTCCGCTAGGCCGTAGCGCTCCTCCCCCCCGATGGTGGTGAATACGCCGCACACGTAAAGTCTGCCACCGGACGCGGCCATGTCGTTCACGTACTGACCGTCCGGTTGCGGGTTCCACGGCAGGACCGCGCCGGTGACGGCGTCTAAAACCGCGATCCCCGAGTGGGCTTCCCCGGCGATATGATCGAAGGACCCGCATACGTACAGTTTCCCGTCCAGGGGCAGTAATTCGGAAAGGACCGCGCCAAAGGAAAAGCGGTTTTCAAAGACACCCGCGTTGAAGGGAAGAACACCGCCGGTCTCGGCGTCTAGGGCCCTCAGGAATGCACTCGGCGATCCGCCCAGCGTGATGAAGGCCCCCGCCGCGTACACCACGCCGTCGGAAACCGCGATTTTCGAAACGGCCTGATCGGCCCCGGGGTTCCAGGGCTTGAGGCTCCCCGTTTCCGCGTCCAACGCCGCCAGGCGGATCCTGGGCTGGTTGTCCACCACCGCGAAGCCGCCTCCGAGGAACAAGGTGTCCCCGGACAGGGCCAAGTCCTGCACGGCGCCCCCCATGACGTGGGGAACCCAGTTTTCCAAAGCCATCCCGGTCTCCGCGTCGAGGGCCGCCATCCCCCACCGCTTGAACCCGCCAGCGCTCCTGAAACTCCCGCCCGCCAGGAGCCTCCCGAGTTTGTCCAGCGCCAGGGCCGTGACCCAGCCGTCCGTATGCCTGAAATTTGTCTTCAAGGCGGCGGTGCCCTTGTCCAGGGAGGCCAGGTGCTGGCCGATGAAATCGTTGGCGGGGCCTACCTGCATCCAACCGCCCGCGTATACCGTATCCGCGTCCACGGCCAGGGAATACACGTCGCCCACGCTGAAAGCCGGGTTCCAGGAAAGCACGGACGCCGTGGCGGCGTCCAGGGCCGCTATCGCCTGACGGACCTGCCCGCCGATCTCGATGAAATTCCCACCCACGTACAGCGTGCCGCCCGAAAGGTTCAGGGCATGAACGTATCTCGTGTTCGTGCACCCCGTGGTGACGGGGCAATCAGCCGTATCGGCGGACCAGGGAAGGACGTCGCCGGTCACCGCGTCCAAGGCCCCGATCCCGACCCGGTGGGTGGTGGAGGGGGCGGTGAGGCTTCCCCCGAAAGAAGTGAACTGGCCGCCGACGAAGATCGTGGCCCCGGAGGCGGCCAAACATTCGACCGCCTGGTCGGTCCCCGGGTCCCAGGACAAGAGGGCACCCGTGGCGGAGTCGAAGGCCGCCAGGTTCTTCCGAGCGGTGGTTCCGACGTTCTTGAAGGATCCGCCCGCGTACAAGCGGCCGCTCGACAGGACGAGGGCGTTGACGGGCCCGTCCGGGTTGAAGGTGACGGGGCGCGCCGCGCCGGTTTTCGCGTCCAGCGCCACGAGGTTGACGGGATCCCCTTCGGTCCAAGTGAAGCCTCCACCGGGAGACGGCCGCATGAGCTTGAACATCCCCCCAACGTAAAGGGTGTCATCTGTAAGGACGAGGGCATTGACGCCGTTCTCGGCGTCGTTCGGATCGAGTTCGCTTTCGGGCAAAAAATACACCCCGATCAGCGACTGGAAATCCTCGATCAATTCGCCGTCTTCATCGACATGAAACACACAAGGGCTCTCGATCCTTCGAAGCGGGAGTCCGTCCTGGCCTTCGTACCAGACCCCACGTCCGCCCAGGTACCACCCCCCGGATCCGTCCGGAATGATCACATGGATCGTCCCGTTGAAATCCTCGAAGCCCTTCAGGAGCCTTCCCACGTCGGCCGACAGGAACGCCATCCCTTGCCGCCGGGGGCCCACGTAATTGAAATCACCGCCGATATAAACCCGTCCGCCGGATTTCACCACCGCCGATGCGATCGCAACCGGCCCGTTACGATAGGTGGAACTCGAGATTCTGCCGAGAATCCAATGGTCGAGCACCGTCGCGGGGATCCTGTCGGCAACATCCGCAATCGATCCATCCAATAGAGGGCCGGGTGAATCCTCCGCCGGAGCCGCGAGGACCGTTCCCGGGAACAGGAAGGCCGTTCCTGCGATCAGGCACACGGCGCGGAAAGGAGCCGAGAATCCCACTTATTCCCCCCCCACTTGCACGGTGCGTTCCGTCCTTTCGTCGCCCGCCGTCACGACCATGCGATAGGCGCCCGGTGGGACTGGGGCACCGGTCTCGTCCCTCTCGTCCCAGGGGAACAGGTGCGTGCCGGCCAGCAGTCGGGAGGAGGCCAGGGTCTTGACCTTTGTTCCGTCCGACGAAAAGACTTCCACGACGATTTGGGCTTCGGTTTGGATCGTCACGCGAAGCCGGGGAATGGGCTTTCGCCCCGCGAGGGTTACGGATTCGGGAACCACGACGCTTTTCATGGATGGATCCATCGCCGGGGCCACCCAATCCCCTTCGGCCCCGGGGGAAGGCCCCGCCGTTGTGGCGGCGTTGCCTGAACCCTGGGGAACCGCAATCCTGGCGTCAAGCGAAGAGACCCCCGGAAGCTCATCCTTTCGGGGCGAACCGTCGACCGTCGCCACGGGCACCGATCCAGGGGGG
>CAZSKE010000079.1:0-8402 GCA_964607325.1 uncultured bacterium
TGCCTAAGTGGTGCACTTCACTATTGAACTCGGGAACTCCAATAAGTTCGGTCGTACTCAACAATCGATCACGAACATATGCCTGCGTGATCGAGTTGATTGGTGTAGAAATCAGGTCGTTTCCATTCCCCGAAAACGCCACATACCGACCATCCCCACTGATTGACGATGAACCTGCTCCATAAAGATTATGGCCACCTACAAAGGATACATTTACCAATTCGATGGTTTTAGATAATCGATCGTATATAAAAACATTATCTACCGCCGGAGATACCTGCAACAAATTAGTAGCCGCCGATAAAAACGACACATAACGTCCATCCCAACTGATGGAGGGAAGGCCACTTACCCCATTCCCAACCTGACCAATTGAATTGAGACTTACACATTCCAATGCGCCAGTTGACATATCCTTAACATATATTTGGCCTAATCCATTGGTTGCTCCGGCTTGGAAATTTATCGCCTGGGAATCAAATGCGATGAACCTGCCATCAAAACTAATTGAACTGCGATTACAAGCTCCTATCGCCTGAACTCCACCTGGTGTTATATCCACCAAGCCAAGAGTCAAACAACAGGCTAATGACGGCGTTACAATAAGGCAAAAAATTAATTCGAATCTATGAATCGGGTGGGCCATAGGAATCTCCCTGTCCGCCACAGGAAATGATATCAGACCTATATCCTGCTTAACTGCGGAACGGGAGCCGTTTTAGTGACCCAAAGCGGCTGTTTAAGGGTCGAATTCGCACCAAGCGTTGTAAAAATCAAAGCATTTAGTGTTTGGGTATGTAGACGTCACTTGCATAATCGTTGTTACGTTATCAGTATCAGAAGGCAAATACGGATCAGTGATATTGGCATATTGTTGGCCATCCAACTGGAAAATGAACTGACTGTGCAGGGCATCATAGTACATGGTGAAAACATGCGGATCACTTCTTGAACCACTCATTTTCAATGAGGAGGTATATGTTGTGCCCCCAACACCAGTTGAAGCAACACCAACAAAATCATAATTGGGCGAAAGTAATAAGCCAACCCCAATACACCCATTCGAGGAGAGATCATCACTTCCTGTAGGCGGAGCGACTTGGAAAAATCCACACCAAAACCTCACATAGGGATCAGGTGTCTCTATTCCCTCAATACGAAACTTCACGCGCAATTTAGGCTTGAAAGTTCTCCTCATGTATTCATCGTTAAATATTCCGCACGTATCAGTTCCTGATAGTTGCATCCTTCGAAACGACCCCGTTGTATCGCATCCGCTCCCAATACCGCCTGGGCTGTATTCGTTAACCTTAACACCAACTCCTTGTGTTGTGGGACCCATGCTTTGAAGCGCCCACCACCGCTTCTGACTGTACCCTTTCGCCTCTCCAATCGATTTGGCTACAAGTCCATTGTCCGTCAGCCTTATCAGCGGATCTATGGGCCTATTCGACACGATATCTTTTACCACCACGATCCGGTCCAAAGCATCCGCCGCCAAAGCGTAACCGGATGTCGCGCTGTCGGCACCGATCATCCGGCAACCTTCCCACCGGCTCCCGTTACCCGAAAGGTTTTCAATAATATTCCCCGTGCACAGTGGAGCAAAGAATGTTGTGTCCACCACGTTCACCACAGCATCATTCAGAGGACCATAGGCCACTACCGGCGCATCGATCTTCTGATGCAGAAAACAATTGCGCATAGTGCAGCCATTCAAACGGGTGACTACCGCCGACCCCTGCGTTCCCTGGGTGGAGAGATAGCAAAACTCGACAATCGAAGTACCATTGGCTTCGTAAATCGCGTTTCCCTGAGCCTCCAGGGTACAGTATGAAAGCTTACCGGAAAGGAAGTTGACCGTTCGTACCTCAGGTCCCCCCGATTGCAATGTGCTCAAACGGCTGTTACGCACCACACCTTCAAGACTATTGATCAAAACTGAGCCGCCTAAGGCGCTAGCGGCCTGTAAAAAACACGAATCGATCTCTCCCCGGATCTGGCCATTGATCATGTCCCCTGCGATGGCACTTCCCGATATAACATCACAATGCAACATCCGCGTATTCAAGCCGAGGAAACTAATGCACTCTGCGCCCCCCATTATCAAGCAATCCTCGATCCGCACCCCATTGTTATCGGAAACATTCACCGCATATGTCCCCTGGGCCGTCCCCGTACAATGTATCGTCAGACCGCTCACGCGATTGACGGCGTTGTAATCAGAAATATTGAAACCGTTGTTATCGGCGAATTGAATGATCGTTACATCTCGGCCATCACCCACAAGATCGATGTAAATGTGGGATGCCGTTAGGAGAATCGTCTCCGGATACACCCCGGGGCCGATGTGGACAACTCCGTGACGATCAGCGCTCATTAGCGCCCCGAAATTATCCACAAGAAAATTGATTGCCGCACCGATGGTATTGAACGGGCCTCCACCATTGTATAAATCGACTCCCCCATCCTTATTGACATCACACGAGAAATTGGCGTTCATTGATAGCGGCATTTTCAACCTCCTGATTTGTTTTACTGCCCAGTAACCAGTCGTTTATTTGAGTCCATTTAAAGCATCACGCGTTGTGTTCGCACCATATGTCGTAAAGCGAGAAGTTTTTATCTCCCGCCGTGGTTTGGTAGAGCCCAACCATGAAACCAAGAGGTGTCCCTTGTGAGGGGATATTCACTCCTGTGATTTCCTCCACAGGGAGTGTATTCAATTGATAAATTGCCGTTGGGGTAGCCAAGGGGTACTGACAGAGTCTGATTTTCAATGTATAAACAGTGCCCGCCGCTACAGTGATGGGTACATACGTGTTGTCGGTGAATCCAGCGTTAAAAGCAACCAAGTGGAAATATGGATCACCGCTTGTGTAACGGATGGCAGCTGTGGGCAATCCCGGATTATCTGCATTGGCCGGATTAGCAGCGAAAAAACCACACCAAAAGCGGATCCCATCAAGCTGTCCTATTTTGAATTTCACATAAATAGTAGGATCGTATTCGCGATGGATCAATGTGTAATAATAAATGCTAGCTTGGGTGCCAATCCCCGACGCAGTCAATTGTGTTGCAGGACCGTTGGTATCCCCGGCATCAGCCAATGCTCCCGCATATAATGGAACGATTCCAACCCCTGTTATAGCGCCGTTATATGCATTAACCGCCCACCAGCGCCGTTGATTCCAACCCTTGGCCTGCCCAAGGGTCGAAGACTCAAGTCCTCGATCATCAATGGTTAAACGGGGATCCGGGGTGAGGTTTGATACCACATTCGAAAGATTGACCCTTGTCCCGATTGTTGCGCTTCCCAATGAATGATATGCACCACCAGCGTTGTATGTGCTAATAAGATTACAGTTGTATAGTGATAGATCAGCTCCTATTTGATCAATAATATTTGCGTTCCCATTTATCCCCGCGATGCAATCAAATATATGGTTGGCGTTTCCCGTTACTGAACCGATGGCTGGTAGTCCCGTGTTCACCCAAAGATAATTTTTTCTTAAAAAAGCACCATTAAGGATCTGTATTACACTGGCGTTATCTGTACCCACAGAAGTGAGATAACAATATTCAATTTGTCCGGACGCATTGATCTCATTGACAGCTTGCCCCTGCGCCTGAACCGTGCAATAAGACAATTTTCCACCCGCCAGAATGTTAACGGCTTTAACATTCGGTTTTGGATCATCCAATGTGGACAACGTCGATAGGGTGCTGTTCCTGATTTCTCCGGACAAATTGTTGATCAATACCGAACCAGCCCCCGCCACAATAGCCAAAAGACGGCTATCTGCAATAAGGCCACGAATTTCATTATTGATGACTGCATTGCTCACTGTCGTCTTTGAAATGATATCGCAATTGAATAAACTCGCTCCCGTACCGAGAACAGAAAAGCAACTCGAAATACAATCTATTTTGACATTAACCAGCCGGACATCTCCCCAAGTATTTTGTATCTCTATTCCATACTGACTCATATCTCCGCCAGATGTACGTATCGTCAAGTTACTTATCTGGTTGTTCGCCCACGCCCCAGCAATCCTCAACGTCATCCCTCCATTATGATTTTCAATGATCGTTGTATCGGTATCGGCGCCGATAATGTCAATGTTCGGATAGGCGGTCAGGTCTACGGCTTCGTTGTAGTTTCCCGGTCCGAGACGAATTACACCGTGGTATCCCTGAGAAATATCCGCGCCATATTTTGTTTGAAGGAAATTTAACGCCCTTTGGATGGTGGAGAACGGACCGTAGGTTGAATTGTCGTTCCCACTGGCCAACTGGACGTCACAGGAGTGATGCTCATTCATGGATAGCGGCATATTGTCCTCCGAAAGCTTGTATCGTTTTCACAAATAGTACTCTTGTACGCCCTAAAAATGTCCGATATAAAAAATTATAAATCATGCCAATATTCATCTCGGAGCGAACGGAAGGAAATCACGGGTTTTGATGTCCAAATCATCATTATCAAGAATGCCAATATGCATATAAATAGACTCTACAAAAATGTGTTTTCCCTTCGAATGACGTGCACTTTAACGGGCAAACAATCGCACGGCCCAAATATCGGCCGATTAGCGAATATTTTCGGGTAATCCATTAATCTCTTAATAACAAACATCAAATCGTCCAGATACTCGCTGGAACAGATGTTTGAATTTTCGGAATCAGAAGGGCATCCGGCAAAAGCCCAACATAAGAACCCCGATCACGCACAGAATCAGCGCGGCCTGGTACGTGAGCGGCTCCCTGTCCACGGCGGGGCCCGGAGTCGCGGCGGGACGCATGTACATGGACACCACGAGCTTCAAGTAATACGCGAAGGACACCAGGCTGAACAACACGCCCACCAGGGCCAAGGGCGTCATGCCGTGGTCCACGGCTAATTTGAACACAAGGTATTTGCCGAAAAAACCGGCGGTGGGCGGCATCCCGGCAAGCGCGAAGAGGAAAACCGTCATGGCGAAGGCGGTTCCGGGGCGGCGGGCGGCATAGCCTTCGAAATCCGAAAAAGCCAGCGCCTTTTCGGCCCCACCCGCGGCGTGGGACAACCAACCGAAGGCTCCCGCGGTCATGAACGTGTAGGCGAGGAGGTAGAAGACCACGGCCCGGGTCACGTCCGCCGTCGGGGCCGATTCGACCGTGGCGAACGCCACCAGGATGTAGCCGGCGTGCGCCACGCTCGAATAAGCCAACATGCGTTTGACGGAGGTCTGCACCAAGGCTCCCAGGTTTCCAAGGGCCATGGTGAGTAAGGCCAAGGCCGCGAGGATCCCCGCCCAGGGGCCGACGACCCCGGGACCCCCGAGAATGTCGGCGAACAAACGGAGAAGGACCGTGAACGCCGCCGCCTTGACCCCCGTGGCCAGGAAGGCCGCGGCCGGGGCGGGGGCCCCCTCGTAAACGTCGGGAGCCCAAGCGTGAAAAGGCGCGGCCGCCACCTTGAACGCCATGGCGCCGAGAAGGAGCGCGACCCCTGAGAAAAGGAGAAGGGATTGCGTGCGGAACGGCCCGACCACCGGGCGCAAAGCCTCCAAGGAAGTCGAGCCCGTGGCGCCGTACAGCAAGGCGGCGCCGTAAAGGAACAAAGCCGAGGCGAAGGCGCCAGGCAGGAAATACTTGATGGCGGCCTCCACCGACGCGTTTCGCACGCGGATGCCGCCCGCTAAAACATAGGCGGGGATGGAAAGCAATTCGAGTCCCACGAACAACGTGATGGTTTCCGCGGCGGAAACCATCAGAAGCCCTCCGGAAGCCGCGAACAAAAGCAAGGCGTAGTACTCGCCGGTGACGGCTTTCTCCCGGCGAAGGTACGCCGCCGAAAACGCCGCCGACAACAAGGCGGAAATCAACACCACGGCCCCGGAAACAAGGGACAAGAGATCCACGTTGACGACGCCCGAAAAGAGGGCTCCCGGCGCGCCGATCGGATCCATCCACAAACGAAGATCGGCCGTCAAGGCGGCGAGGCAAACCCCCGCGCAGAGCCCTGGAAGAAAACGGCGGCCACGCGCGCGAAAAGCGGCCTCCAGGAAAAGCGACAACACCGCCCCGCCCGCGGTGATCCAGAAAGGGAGAAACCCCTCCAACGCGCTCATCGGGACCTCCGTGGAGACTTCGGCGCGAACGTCTCTTCCATCTCCCGCGCGCGACGCTCCTGCGCCGCGAAATCCGTCATGACGGGAGGAGGCTTCATGCGATCCAGCACCGAAAGCTGAATGCTTTTTTCCATGGGCGCCAGGAAAGGCGCCGGTTTCAACCCGATGTACAACATCAGGACCAGCATGGGAATCAGGACACAAGCCTCCCGGAGGGACATGTCCTTGAGCTTCTGGTTGGCTTCATGGGCGACCGGGCCCAGGAACACGCGGCCGAAGAGCGAGAGCAGGTACCAGGCGCCCAGAATGACCGCCAAAACCGATATCGCCACGGCCACCGGAGCGACGGTCCACACGGACGACAGGATCAAGTATTCCCCCACGAACCCGCACAGCCCGGGCAAGGCCGCCGCCGCCAAAGACGCGAATAGAAACGCGACGGAATAAGCCGGTACCACCCGCGCCAATCCACCGTAGTCCTCGATCTTCCGGCTGTGGCGTTGGTCGTACAGCATGCCCACCAGAAAAAAGAGAGCGCTCGTGGAAAGGGCGTGGCTCAGCATCTGGAGCACGCCGCCCTGGAGGCCCTGCAAGGTGAAGGTGAAAATCCCCAACACAATGAAACCCATGTGGGACACGGATGAATACGCCACAAGTCTTTTCATGTCGGGCTGGACGGCCGCCGCCAAGGCCCCGTGGAGGATGCCCACCACCGCGAGAACGACCAGGAAGGGCGCGAAATCCTTGGACGCCTCTGGAAAGAGGGGGAGGCAAAAACGGAGAAGCCCGTAAGCCCCCATCTTGAGCAGGACGCCGGCCAAGAGCACCGACCCTCCCGCCGGGGCCTCGGTGTGGGCATCCGGCAACCAGGTGTGGAACGGAACGAGCGGAACCTTGATCACGAACGCCAGGGCGAAGGCGAGGAAACACCAGATTTGAACATCCGGCGGCAGGCGCTCCCCCACCAGCTTGAGATAATCGAACGTGCGACCCAGGTGGCCGATAATCAGGATGGCCACCAGCATGGGCAGGGACCCGACCAAGGTGAAGAGGACGAACTTGAGCGTGGCGTAGACGCGCCCGGCGCCGCCCCAGAGGCCGATCAGGAAAAACATGGGGACCAGCATCAGTTCCCAGAAAACGTAAAACAACACCAGGTCGAGCGCCGTCAAGGCGCCGATCAAGGACATCTCGAGAAACAGCAGCAAGGCGTAATAGCCGCGCTCGCCCGTCATGATGGTTTTAAAACTCCCCAAGACCACCAGGGGGGTCAGGAAAGCCGTCAGGATCACCAACCAAAGCGAAATCCCGTCCAAGCCCAATTGAAAGCGAACACCGAAAGCCGGCAGGAGTTCCTTGTCCACGGAAAACTGGAAACCCCCGTCCGAGGGGTCGAACCCCCGGGCCAAAGACAAGGAATAGACGAACAGTACCGTCGAGATCGCCAGGGCCATCCACTTGGCCCAGGAAGCCCTCGGCGCCAGGGCGCAAACAACCGCGCCCGCCAGGGAACCCACGAGTAAAGTCGTCAGAAGCACGGCCACTCCTTGATCCTCGACTTCATCGTACGGCCCAATACAACAAAACCGCCGCCCCCAACGCCACGCCGGCGACCGTCCACCGGACCAATCCCGTCTGCAAACGACGGAGACCCCGGCCCGCCGCCAGCGTGCCACCCACCAGGCACGAAACCAACCGCTCGATGATTTGGCCGTCGATCAACCAGACGGAAACCCATTTGGCGGTGAAACGCACGGCCGCCAGGACGGTTTTGTCGTACAGCTCGTCCACCCAGAATTTGTTCACGAGGATTTCCCTCAACCCGGGCAGGCGTCGTTGGGTCTCGTCGATGACAAAAGTCTTTTTACGCAGGTACACCGCCAACCCCAGGCCTATCCCTAAAAGCGCCACGAGAGCCGAAACAAGGAGGAACAACGGTTCCAAATGGCTCGGAAAAGCGTCGGCGTCCGGCACGGAACCATGAAACAGGGGATCCAGGAATTTCTCGAGCAGGTGATTGCCTCCGATCGCCTGCGGCAGGCCCACCCCGCCCGCCACGACCGAGCCGAACGCCAGGATCATGAGCGGGATCGTCATCACCTTGGGCGATTCACGCAGTTTTTCAAGTCCCTCGCGCGCCCCGCGATAGACGCCGCCAAAGGTCATGACCGCCAGACGAGTCATGTAGAACGCCGTCAAGAAAGCCGAAAAAAGGAGAACGGCGTACAACACCATCGGAAGCCAGGGCGCCAACACGTTGGGCGTGGCCAGCGTTTTCCAGAGAAT
>CAZSKE010000080.1:0-8382 GCA_964607325.1 uncultured bacterium
GGAGCGGGAGGTTGGGGAGTTTCCCCCTGCGGTTTCCCCTAGGGGAGCGGGAGGTATTTGTTGGTAAGTATATTTCCAGAAGCAGTATGGTTTGGTTATTCATTAAAGATTAAGGGAGATTGGTTATAGTATCGCAGTAACCGAGCGCGCAAGGCGGGATTTAGAGTGCTAGATAAACACAGTTGAGCGGTTTTAAAAGAGCTTGAAAGGCAGGTCGAGTCAGTAAATGCCATCTATTAAAGAAAACAAAACTACCGAAGTGTTTCCCGATAAGGATAGGAAAGCGCTTTATAAAAAATACGAATCTAAAATTCATGTGAATCAAAAATTAAAAAGAACGCTTGTTAGTTTTCAGGAAAATAAAAAAACACCATTTTACGGTTGGTTTAAATACAAAGAGGGCTTTGCAGCTAATTTAGTTCACTACTTATTGGATGAATTAAAATGTACCGAAGGTACTTTATTAGATCCGTTTGCGGGCGCAGGTGCGGCGTTGTTTGTAGCTAACGAGAGAAATTTCAGCGGAATAGGAATTGAAGTATTACCAGTCGGAATATTTTCAATGGAAGCAAGAAAAGCGCTTGAAAAAATCGACAAGACCAAATTAGTAAAAACAATTAGCAAATTATATTCAATTGATTATTCAAAATATTACGATGATAAAAAGGATTTTCCAGACATTGCAATTACTAATGGTGCGTTTCCAACTGAAACAAAAAAAGAATTATTAGGTTATATAAATTATTGTAACAAGCACGTCGAAGATAAAAACATTCGAACGATTGTATTGTTTGCTTCGTTTTGCATTTTAGAAAGCATTAGTTTCACAAGGAAAGACGGGCAGTATTTAAGGTGGGATCACAGGTCAGGAAGATCGCCGGGTAAAAAATCCTTCGATAAGGGTAAAATTCTATCTTTCAAAGAAGCGATTGATAAAAAATTCGATCAAATGATTAAGGATTTGAACGGCGAATCAAATCAGGATGAATTATTTTCTTCTTCTTGTTCAGCAAACAAAGAAAAGCCGATTAAATTGTTGGAAGGAAGTTGTTTAGAGATATTGCCCAAGCTTGATTCGGGTTCAATAGACTTGGTGATCACCTCTCCGCCTTATTGCAATCGATATGACTACACAAGAACTTATGCATTAGAATTAATGTTCTTAAATTGTGATTCAAATCGCATAAAAGAATTAAGACAAACAATGCTTTCGTGTACTGTGGAAAACAAAGATAAGATCGCCTATTTAGAAAATTTATATTCGAGAAATAAAAATATTTCAGCGTATAAAAATATCATCAATGTATTTAACAACCAAAAAGCATTGCACGAAGTTTTAGGAATATTAGACGGTCTAAGTGCGCGTCGTGAATTAAACAATGGCAATATTCCGAAAATGGTGCGGAATTATTTTTATGAAATGTGTTTCACAATTTTTGAAATATCTAGATTGATGCGTAAGGGTGGATATTTTGTAATGGTAAATGATAATGTTAGATACGCGGGGGAAGAAGTCCCGGTTGATTTAATATTGTCTGATTTTGCGGCGTCTTTTGGATTTGATATTGTTAATATATGGGCATTACCGATAGGAAAAGGGAATAGTAGCCAACAAATGGGATTACATGGCAGAAGTGCATTGCGCAAATGCGTTTACGTTTGGAGAAAAAAATAATGCCACCGACTCTTCCGCCTTACAGAAATCATTTATCAAGCGCAACGGATTTACAAACAACATATGAGGCCAAAAGAGCGGGGTTTGTATCTTTAGCTCTTGAGAAAACCAGACAAGCTGTTCCATTCTTGGCGCAAGCAAGAACTTTTCGCACCTTGGCTTCAAGAGCGAGAACGCCTAATGATTTAATGGGTATGCTTGATATTGAAAGGCCTTTATTGACTGCGGCTGGTTTATCTGAAGAGGAACAAGAATATCTTCAAACAATTGAACAGCAAAGAGCAGGTGGGGGTCTTGTTATTGAACGATCAATTCTGTCTGCGGCGGGGGTATCAGAAAAAGCATTGGGGTATTTACAATCGGCTGATAAACAAGAAGCGATACGTAATTTGATCAGAACATATTTAGAACCCGCAGGCGCGAATTTTATTGAAGAGTTGGTTTACAGATTTTTATTAACAAAAGGCGATGCTTTGGGCGGAATGATGAGAAATATTGGCGGCGAATTAGGACAAAGACTCTTAAATAGAACAATAATATCCAGTTTGGATTTGTTGGGTTGGAATTATTCTTGGTTAAGTTCTCAATCAAAAACATGGATTCCCAAAGCTAGTAATAACGCAGATATTGAGCTTTATATGAATGGCGTCTCTTGGATTAGGGGAACAAACAATAGAACGTTAGTTTTTAATAGAAAAGTAAAACTAGTAAAAAAGAACATCGATTTATGCTTACTTAATTGTCGACATGCGGATGTTGATGAAAATATGAAAATCCCGCAATCGTATCTTGCATTAGGTGAATTAAAGGGTGGTATTGATCCAGCCGGTGCAGACGAACATTGGAAAACGGCAAGCAAAGCACTCACGAGGATACGAGAAGCATTTGCAGCGCAACAGGCACACCCCCAAACTGTGTTTATCGCGGCAGCAATTGAAGACAATATGGCGACGGAAATTTGGGATGAATTGGTTTCTGGGCAATTAAGCAATGCGGCTAATTCAACAAAGGAGGCTCAACTCATATCCCTTTGTAATTGGCTTATCAATCTGTAAACCAGTCATTTTTGCTAAATAGTGCGAAATAGGGAGATCGATAAAAATGAGTAATGTGGGAAGCGAAGATCGGTCATATAAAAAAATAGAGATTTCTGATTTAAAGAAATTAGCAACTATAGCCCGCAATGATCGGAAACGTTTTTTTCAAAACAACCCAATCTGGGAAAAACATTATGCTGATCATGTTTTGTGCGTTGCTATTTGTCAGGGCGCAGCGAACCATTATCTAGATAGGAAAACTGGAATAAATGATTTTGATGTCTATACGTTTTATAAAAGCAATCCGACTAAAAATTGGTGTTATAGAAGGAAAGTATTCTTTGACTTTAACGACCCCAAATTCGGGCAGTCCAAAGATAAACCTAAATACATTGGCAGGCGAGTCGATTGCCTTGGTAGAGCGATTGATATTAAAAACGGTGAAGATGTTATTTACGCATTAAGACGATATTTGGCCAATGGAAAGACCACAACGGCACGATGTTTAGCGGAAAAAGCAGTTGTTTTACTTGAGCCAAGTTGTGGAAAAATTGTTTGGCCTCTCAATTGTTGAATGTGTGTTTAACCGCGTAATAATTGGAAAATTACGGTTCGCAAATCGTACGGACCGGGGAGCCAGACCCGAGCCCCGTCCCCTCGAAAGAGGGGACGGGGTCTCCTCATCTCCGACAAAGACCTACAAGCGAAAACCCGCCACAGATAACAGAATTACATCCGTCCCAAGCAACAGACCGAACCCTTGCCCTCCGATTTTTGGACGGCAAGGGTCTTTCTGTTTCCGACGGTCAGCGACGGTTGGGGACGGTCGGAGAGGGCCAAATATGACTTTGATTGACACGGATATGACACGAAAAACCGATCACGACCTAGCGTATTCAAGTCGCACGGTTGTTAATAAACCCCTACCTGTTGTGTTGGGGCTTCGTTTGAAAATAGTTTCCAACCTGATTTGTTGGATTTATTGGGTGTCATATGAGTTGCAGGCTCCAAATATGGACATTAATTTACGTAGTGAGATAATCAGGAGGGAGGATAGAAATGCATGATCATTATGTCTCTCAAACATATTTGCGGCATTTCAATAATGAACACGGAAAACTATGGGTTTATGACAAGCAACAAGGTGTTCGTGAACTCTACACGAGTCAAGTTTGCTGGGAAAAGGATGGTTCCACAAATCCATTATTTGAGAATAATCGAATCATTGAGGAATATTTAAACCCGATTGAAAATAACTGGGCCACAGCGATTGAAGTCTTTTCAAGAAAAGGTGTTATTAAAACAGGCGAATATCTGAAAGCAAAGGAAACGATTGCGGCCTATATGGGTTTTCTGAGGGCCATTCCGCCTGCCAAAGCCAACATCCAAGAAAGTATGTTGAAGTCTTTTATGAATTTCCATTTACATATGATGCAAGCAAGCGGGAAGTTACCGCCTCCACCAGAGGGACACGAAGATATTTTGGATAAGGTTAAGGTGGTAATTACCGATAAGAATGTTCCTCATGCAATGCGGATCGAAAGTGTTTCACGTAGTTTCAAAATACTTTTTCATGCCCCATGGTGTCGAATGTATAATTTTACGGAACACCCATATTTAACATCCGATAACCCAACTTGCTTTATTAAAACAAGTTTCTTCGGTGGAGGGACGATCTATTTACCTTTGACACCGAAATTAGCGGTTGCAGTGAAACCGATATTTCCTAGAGAGATACCAGATGGGTATGACCATCCACAAGATGTTTTTGGAGAAGTTGAATCGTTTTTCGCAGGATATGTTAACGAATCGATAATTAAACACGCAGAGCGGTGGGTGGTATCAGATAAAATGAGCGAAGAAATTCAAACAACCGTAAACAAATACAAAAACTCGCGGGAGGAAGTACATTCTAATTATTGACTTGAAATGGGAGATTTACTCATATCCCGGTTTAATAATTGTGTGATTTTCTTTTTATAAAACCGACCGGCTCCGGGGTTTAAACTTTTAATATATGCTACTTTCCCAAGCATTGATTTGGTTGAAACCGCAGAATCAGGCTTTGTTTCGAGCGCCTTGAATTCCCTTTTATATTGAATCCATTTTTCATGAGGAACGTCTGGTCCGTGGGTTACATCGACCCCAGGAGTGGATTTTCTTTCCCCCGGAATCCTTTGGATGCTCTTTGTCGGATGCCACTTAAAACCATGTCTTTCAATCAATTCTTTGGCGCATTTTAGCAAATGATCCTTTGAACCAATTGGACCTGATATACAAGCATCATCACCATACATCGTGAACTGTCCTTTAAATCTTTCGGCTAGGTAGTGGAGATCAGAGGCAACACCTCTACCGTTTTTATATGCTATGAGCGCTACGAGTGTTGGGCTTGTGATGGCCCCCTGCGGGACTCTATTTTCAATCGTGATTAGGCGGGAAAAGAAAAGTGCGATTTCCCCTGGAACACTTAACTCCTTTTGAAGAAACGCCATAACGCGTGGAAAACTGATACTAGGATAAAAATCCTGAATATCAACAGTGACTAAAACCGGGGCGTTGTAATGAGGTTCGGCGTTGGTTTTAATGCTTCTGCCCTTTAACCCTGTTTGCATATAGTCGGGAAGTGGAAACTGTCTCAAATATCGGTTTAGAACTATTTGAATAGTCCTGAGTCTTTCATTAGGATTACAAATTTCACGTAGTTTTCCATTCTTTTTTGGTTTATATCTAATCCGATAATGTTTCTGGATATTTTTACATAACCATTGAAGTTCGCTTGGATCTGTTTTTAAAAGGTTACAAAATTCTTGTACCGTATTAAATTGAATTGGATGTTCATCAACTAGGGTTAAATTCAAAGTGGTCCCTTAAAAAACATTCGCCGTAGTTATTTATTATGGAATTTGCTGTCTTTATCCAATCGATTACCACTTTAACGATCTTGGCGCTGTGTAAAAGCAACCAACCGAAAATGGCAAACAATGGTGTAAGACCTCGAACCCGCTTTGGAAGTTCGTTCCATTCAAGTGTCAAACGGAATGATTTCCGCATAGGTTTGGTGCCCATGTTTTTCCTCCTTTCTCTAGTTACAAGATTGTGGACCTTTATAGCAGGCCGATCATTCAGGCAAGCCTGAAAGAAAGGCTCCATATAACTAGAAACGCAAAAGCGTTTCAGAATCTCGGTTGATCTTTTGAATCAATTAGATTCATTAATGTGCCTTGAACTAAAACGCGTCGAATATTGAATTTCGAGAACGTGTTAGTGAACGGGAGGTTTTACAACTACATCAACCAGAACCCGAACTCATCAAGGAACAACAAAAATCCCTAGAGCAAAAACATGCACCGGGGGTTCCTGTACGGGGGGGGCATTTACGCCCAAGGTCCACGGAGGAATTAAGGCCTCCTTTTACGGCTAAATTTGTTACCTGTTTATATATAAAGACAAACAAGGGCAATTACAAGACAAATAAGAATACAATCGTATTGTATAGCAATGTATTACAAAGTTAATATTTGTTATATTTCGTTAATAAGTGTATATTTAACATATGTTAAAAAATACTAATTCAGTGAAAAACTATAAGGAACTCCTTAATAAGGCTATAAGTTCATTGAACATATGCATAGATCAAATAGGTCAAATTAATGGTTTTAAATACATCCCGTCCGATGAAAACGGTATTGATCCGGATATTAAAGCGACATTCAAGATTGGGTTTAAAGACCACCTAATCCTGGGAGAAGTCTTCAACAAAGGTGAGGCGCGGGAGGCCAGGTTGGCGGTCGAACGTATCGAGCGATATTTAAAAGAAAGTCCAAATGCGCATGGCGTGATGATTGCGCCATATATCACCGAAAAGGCTGTGGGCATTTGTAAAAAAGGAGGAGTAGGTACGGTCGATTTTGCGGGTAATTGTTTGTTGTCTTGGGAAAATATCCATCTCGAAATCAAAGGGAACATAAATCCATTTCCGAAGAGGAGTTACCTCAACACCATCTATACCCCTCGCGCTTCAAGGGTGTTAAGGGTGTTATTAAATGACCCCAAGCATGTCTGGAAAATGCAGGAACTAGCGAATGAGGCATCAGTAAGTTTGGCTCAAGTGGCCCATGTAAAAAAGCACTTAGAGGACAGAGAATGGATTACGACGGGCCGGGGTAAACTTCAACTTATCAATCCAGGGGAAATGTTATCGGATTGGTCAAACAATTACAAAAATGATCGGGATGAGGTCCATTATTTTTATAGTTTAAATTCCATTGAGAATATGAAAGGAATATTGCAAGAGGCTTTTGATAGGAGACACCAGCGATTTGTCATGGCTGGGTTTTCAGGAGCTTCTTTTTATTATCCTTTTGTTAACTATAACGTTGAAATGGCTTATACCACGGATGTTGTCCTGACAGCAGCTGCATTGAACTTGAAAAGCGTTGATAGTGGGGCAAACTTCATATTGATTAAACCTCTTGATGAAGGTGTTTTCTACGGGGAAAAGTTGATGGATGGTATACCGGTAGCATCTCCGATCCAGGTATATTTGGATCTTATAACGAGAGGCGGTAGATCTAAGGATGGTGCCGAAGCACTCTTGGAACAGGTGATTAAACCCACATGGTGAAAATCCCTAATCCCAATAGGTCCGCAGTTGAAGCGGCCCGATCCGTTATGTTTGAGTTGATGGCTTTGTTATCAACCTTCCGTAGTCACTTGGTATTGATTGGTGGAACTGTCCCTGGGATTATGTTTCCAAATGCTGATAAGCCCCATGTTGGTACTTTAGATGTTGATTTGGCGATAGACAGGCAAGTGGTCGGAAGCCCGGACATGGCCTTGATTGAAACAACACTTATCAAGAATGGTTACCGGCAAAGCGGCAGCAAACCGTTCATTTTCTATAAAAAGGTTTTGAAAGAAGGAAACGAATACGAAATTCAAGTGGACCTATTAACGGGTGAAAGTGCTGTCAATACAGGTGGTGTTGCGTTGGCGGTCCATGGCTGCGATTTAGCTTTTGAAGGGCCAATTGAAACAACGTTAATGGGATCATTTCCCGATGGTAGCCAGCGTAGCGTGACTGTTCGGATAGCCTCCTACGTCCCCATGATCTGTATGAAAGCAATGGCATTGATGGATCGAGGGGAACACAAGGATGCATACGATCTTTACTACTGTGTAAAGAACTATGAAAAAGGGACGGAGCATTTAGCGTTAGAGTTCAAAAAAGTCATAAATAATCCCGGCGTTATAGAAGGAATCAAATTGTTAAAAGAGGCGTTTTCAAAGGTTGATTCCAAAGGGCCGAGTGGTGTCGTGGAATTTTTAGGAGGGCACGATAGTGGGGAAAAGGAAAGGATTGCGCGTGATGCTTATGAACAAATCAACGCTTTATTGGAAATGTTGTAATTATATAAACCAGTGTAAACACTACAGAGTTCAAAAAACGATCAAAGTTGAGCGGCAGATCCCCTTATGTGCTTTGACCACATTTCTTATATGCTTTCAGAAGTCTTAAGGTATCACGTCCATCGATCAAACAGAACAACTTCAGATTATCTAATCTCGTTGCATACGTCCGCATCATGTCACGAATTTCGGGTCTGATTGCATTGGCCTGCCCCCCAAGTTTGTACCACCCATTAAGTTACTCCTAGAGCCCACTCT
>CAZSKE010000081.1:0-5727 GCA_964607325.1 uncultured bacterium
AAAAACCAAAAAGCCATTAATAGTTTGATCTTTCCACTTCTCCCCTTTTCCAAAAAGAAAAATGCAAGGCCGATGATAAGTGGCAAAAGTTCAATCATATAAAGCTCTCCCATCCCCATTGATTGACGTAGATTTGTATCTCCTTTTATGAATAGAAAATCTGTAGAAAAAGCCTGAAGATAATTATTAATAATCTTGCCTCCAAAATATGTATATTTATTACTAATTAACTTACTAATTACACTAGGAGTTCCTACTCTCTCATCAATCCCTCGTGCAACTCCAACCTCCTGCTCCATGTTAGGATTGTTCAAGATACTAATATCCCCAATCCTTTGAGTTCCTCCACCAAAAACAGTGCTTATTAAAATTGGCAAACCAATAATTAAACCGACGACCACTCCCTTAACAATATCTTTTCTCTTCATGGAGAAGATCTCTTTCCTCCAGACCATAAATAAGAAGATAATCAAAAGTGGTGTAAATAGTTTTGCAGTCGAATAAACCCAAGGAGTTAGAAATAGACATAGTACCGAAAGCCAAAAATTCTTTGAGTTAGATAGTGACTTAATGAAAAGATATAAACCAAGTATTAAAAGAAATAACATTAAAGTCACCTCAAATCCTGCTCGAGAATACTGCAATGACCAAGGAGAAATCGCCATTAAGAGTGCCGCAAGAAGTGCCCTTGGGTGTTTACTAGAAGGCTCTTTACCAAAGCTCAAAAGTTCCTTAATAAACAAATACATTACAAAGACAGACAGTATCCCAAAAATTGCAGCAGGAAGCCTTACCCCTAAAGGTGTTATCCCAAAGACAGCAACAGTTGGAACTGCAGAGTATAAATATAGTGGAGTTCTCCATTCAGCAAGTGAATGGAAATGAATTGGCATGAAATTCCCCTGATAATCTTTCCCGGTCTTAAGAATCGAATAGGCCTGATACCCAAGATCTAGCTCATCTCCAAAAAGAGCTGGAGGGTTGACTGACAATTTATAAAGCCTTAAAAATGAAGCAACTAATATTATTAGTATTAGTAGAGTTTTTGTATTTAAAAGTTTCTTCAACATTAGATATAAATAGTATATCAGTTCGTCCCCACAATCCAAGCTCTCACTACTCCCATTTTGTCTTTAACTTCCTCCAAAATTTCAATATCAGAAAATTGATATTGGTCACCAACAAAAAGAGTATTTTCCAATTTTCTATCTTCTTCCCAATTAATTTCCCTAAAATGAAACTTTCCAAAATCAAAGTGTTTTCTGGGAGTTCCTATATAGTCTAAGTCTAACTCAGATAGATACTTTGCAGGATCATACTTACCATAAAAAAGATAGAAAATATAAGGTTGGGCTTGAGATGTATCGATAATTACCTGATCATACTTATCTACATATTTCATTACAGAGGGAACAATGCTCTTAAATTCACTTTGCCAATTTCCCCCATCTCTTACTGGCAAATAAACATTAATTGAGTCAAAGACATAAAAAGCGTTAAGAAAAACAAATAGACCAAATAAAACTAAACATATTTTTTGAAAAAATCTAGGAATGATTTTTAAAATATTGGTTAACCCTACTCCAATCAAAATCGAGAAACATGCAAAAAGAGACATCACTCTACCTGGTTGGAAAAAATTCCAAGTAGCTGTTGCAGGAAGAGGAGAAATTAAAATCAATGCTAAAAGTTCTTTGTATCTTTTTGGATTCTTAATAACATATAGGAGTCCAACAACAAAAGGAATAAACTCAAAAGGATGGAATATTGAGTTTCCTGCAAGAATAGTAGCAGGTTCCTGGGGTTCTCTAATAAAAAGATTGAATGGTGAAAAATATGACAAGTAGCGTCCCACAATATCCCAAACAAAATAATAGATCTTAGGGAAATACTCACCCGGCCAGAGAACAAAAATATTTGTATAGGAAACTCTTGCAAAACTCTGTCCAATTATTGCTAGTATTGCAAAAGGAATTATAAAAGCCGCAAATACTGCTAAAGAAATATATTTTATCTTTTTAGAATATTTCCCAATCTCTTTTCTATTTAGGATAATCAAGATAATCAAAAATAGCGGAGAAATAATTTTGTTTGAATTATAAGTAAACATAGAAACCATGAATGAGGTAATTGAAAATGGCAAAAGATTATTACGTCTCCTGCTTACCAGAAATAGCAAAAATCCAAGTAGAAGGAAAAACATTGCTTCACTGCTTTCATAATTAATCCGAGTTAAATGTGTAGCCCAAGGTTCAATTGAGAATACAAGTGCAGAGAACAGTGCAATCCTTTCATCTCTGAAAATCTCCTTTGCAAGAAAATATATTAGTACTATCGTAAGAACCCCAATGAGTGCTGATGGGAATCTTACTCCAAATTCATTGAGTCCAAAGATCTTAATTGAAGGAATCATTAAGTACATCGGCAGGGTGGATTTATATTCATCAAAAGACCTGGTAAATATTGGTAAGACTTTTCCATATTCATCCTTAAGGGTTTCAGAAACAGAATGTGCGTTATATCCCAAAGCCGCCTCATCCCAATTTAGTGCAGGAGGAGACCCACCCAAATTATAAATACGTAGAAATCCTCCCAAAATAACAATCAATGTTAAAAGAATCGAAACGATATGTTTTTTAATAAAGTTAATCATGGTATTTCATTAATTTTTGATTTAACAAACCATAGTTCTGTACCAAAAAATCTACTACTCTCGCTCTCCACTCCTGTAATCTTTTTGATTATTTCTCCGTTTTCTATTCCCACAATTTCCCCATACTCATTATTCTCTCCCGCAAACTCTCCTCCAAGCCCCACCCAAAGTTCGTTTGGAGAATGTGTGACTTCACTAAAATCAAAAGATTTAAAAGTAACATTCCCTACTGAGTCCACTCTTTGAATGTATCCTTCTAAAAGAGCGCCATTTACATGGTTATCAAAATAATAATTAGGGTCTACTTTCTTGTAGAAGAGATAATAAAAAACTGGTTCTCCAAAACGGTCTGTTATAAATATTTTATTTTCTTTGATATCATCCCCTGAAATGTTCTTCCAAATTTCATTTTGGTATAAATCATTTCCAGATACCCAATCAACATAGTGTTTTTTTACTAAATCCAACAAAATCAAGTTACTGCCAATTAACACAACTGAAACAAACAAATAAGCCAATTTTTTATATCTAGAATACTTATCAATTAAGTAGACAAAGAAAGCTCCCTCACAAAGAGCAATGAATGGTAATAAAAATACCAGGTCTCCCTTGAAAAATATTTCAATTGATACACCCAATCCCAAAAGGAGAAAAAGTCCTTTTTGTTTTTTGGAAAGAATAATAAAGCCTACTAAAATTATTGGTAGTTCCCAGAAAAACAGAGATGGCATAGTCTTTGAATCAAAATTATCTTTTGCAAGAAGGGTCTGTGCTTGCATTGGAGAAAATATTTTTTCGAAATTAAATGGATAGATAAGTGACTTTAAAAATGCATTTGAAAAGTAGTAGATTTTATTTAAAACAATTCTATTTAAATTAATTTTTGCAGTGTACAAAGGTGAATTATAGATTTGCCCGAAAGATAGCCTTTTATCTATTTCAAATGAATATGAAGATGGGAAAAGCTCGGCAACCATAGTGCTCCTTGTCATAAACTTAAAGTAGTTTCGTTCAAACACAAATATTCCTGCAATAATAATTCCTAAGGAAATAATTGTTATTTTGATAAGACCTTTTTTCTTTTTGTCGTTCGCAAGTAACCAATGTCTAATTAACAGAAGTAGTAAAGATAAATAAATTAAAGGTGTTGGATTAAGAAATGCGGTCTTAATTATAAGTGGTGAAAAAGTAAAAAAAACAGTTCCCCAAAAAGAATATCTATCGTTTTTGGCAAATACCTTAAGAAAAAGATATAGAGATACTATTGATAATATTCCTGCAATTATTCCAAAAGACCTAACCCCTAGTGTATTCAAACCAAAAATGGCTACCGAAGGAACTTTTGAATATACTCCAATTGTGGATAGATAGCTCCCATCAGCTCGAAACATTAGTGGAAAAGAGTTGCCATTAGTATCTTTACCAGTTTTAACTAACGAATATGCAGTATAGCTTTCACGAACCTCATTACTTGTAAAAGGGATGCTACTAGTAAGTAACAAGTATATAAAGACTATTGAGAAAATAATTACAGGAAGTATTATTTTTTTCACTTAAAAAAATTCTAACAAGACAACAATTTCTGCCACTTCTGTCCCAACCAAAGAATAGCATTAATTAAATAGTGTTTGATAAGTCCATGATAGACCTTACTTGAAGGAATTAGTTTCTTCCATCTTTCACTTTCATTTGCAAGTTTTTTAAATGTTGCCCCATGGTAATGAGTGATAACTGAATCGGGTAGATAGTAAACTTTTAGACCCTTCTTCCAAGTCTGTCTACAATAATCAATATCTTCAAAATAGGCAAAGTACCGTTCATCTAATATCCCTACCCTTTTCTTTGCTTCCGGAGTAATCAAAAATGCAGCCCCAACTACAGAATCAACTGTGATAGGCTCATTCCCTTTTGGTGCAAACTTCTCAAATAGTCCCTTCTTCCCAAACCAATATTCCTTAATAGCATTTGTGATGGTTGGAAAGTGATAACAAGACATCTGGAGAGTCCCATCAATATTTAGAAGCCGGGACCCAACTACTCCAGCATCAGGAGTAGCTCGTGCAAATTTCAAAAGATTCTGTAATGCGTCTTTATGAACAACCGTATCGTTATTTAATAGAAGAATGTATTTCCCTTTTGCTCGCCTAATTCCTTGGTTATTCGCTTTTGCATAACCGGTGTTATTGTCATTTAAAATTAAAGTAAATCTATCTTTCCAATATTTTTCTTTAGTTATTCCCTTTAAAGCTTCAACTGATCCATCATTACTACCGTTATCTGTTAGAAGAACTTCAAAACTTAGATCTTTTGCTTCTTTTTCGATTGATCTAATACAACCAACAGTTAAATCTTTTGTATTCAAATTAACTATTATTATTGAAAGCTCTATTTCCATATTATTCAAAACGGGAGAAAATGACTTCATCCGATACTTTACTTGCCTTAATTTCTTTTTTTCTCTCTCGTAATGCTACCCCAAGTCTTCCTAATGCCATAATAACCACTCTAATATATCCAGGATGCCTTAGAAGCCTTCGCAGTACACCAAATACGTGTCTTCGAATTAAAATTGGGCTATGAATATCCTTCCAGATAACCAGAAGTTGATTTCTTTCTCTAACCCTCTGGACATATGTTTTTGGAAACTTACTGATGGTTGACTCGTGATGATGAATTACACGTCCATTTGGTTCCCATAAATTCATATACCCTCTTTTTTCAGCTCGATAACAAAGATCAATGTCTTCCCAATAAAAAGGAGAAAGTAATTTTTCGTCCATTCCTCCTAGTTCCATCCAAACATCACGTCTAAAAAGACCGCTTCCGCCACTAACATAGAAACTTGATTGGGTTTCGCTAGACTCTTCCCCCATTGCTAGTTGAATATACCCCGCCCCAAAACTTCCCTTAGCAGGTCCATAACCTTTTTCGTGGAGCGATACTGCAAATACTTTTTTGTTACTAAAATGGGTAAGAGCAGTAACTAGAAAATCTTTCTCAGGAAGAACATCTATATTCATGAGAAGTATGATGTCCCCCTTAGCAGCTCTTGCACCAGTATTTACACTTGCTGA
>CAZSKE010000081.1:5737-8374 GCA_964607325.1 uncultured bacterium
CTATTTATTTTATGTTTGAAAAGCCTAATTTCAGGATAATTTTTCTTTAAAAAATTTACACTTCCATCCCAAGAACCATCATCAACCACAATAATTTCAATTATTTGGTTTGGCGCATAATTTTTGGCAAGCATCAGACTTGGAAGATTTTTTTCCAACAGTTTTTCTCCATTTAGGCTTGGCATAACTACTGAAACAGTTAATTTTTTCATTTCTTTACTTTTACTAAATGCAACATTCCGAGCAAAAACTTCTTGTCAGTTACTATTTTAAACCCTACTTCCTTAGAAATCTTGGTCAAATAATTATTTCTGTAAGTTTGGATATGTGTTTCTCTCCATATTTTCCCTCTAGGATAGAATTTGAGCCAAAAATACCAAATGATCTGAAAAAGAAAATTATCTGATGGAACCAGAAAGACAGCATATCCATCTTTTTTCATTACCCTACTGATTTCTTTTAATACTTTTATGGGATCAAAAACGTGTTCCAATACCTCTAGAGCAAACACTGCATCAAAAATGGCGGAGTCGAAAGGTAAATCTTGTGCATCTCCAACCGTAAATTTCATCCTTCCATCTTTTTTCCAATGATCATTTGCCCAGGCAATAGTTTTTTCAACAACATCAATCCCCACCAGTTTTTTTGCACCAGACTTATCAAGAATAACCTTAGAAAATGTTCCATCATTACAACCAATATCGAGTATTGGTCCATCTACCTCGTCAGCCTCCTTAGAAACCTCCTCAAATCTCCTCTTGTGCCAAAATCTCTGGAGGGCGTCAACCCTTATTGATTCAAAATACCAGTTTTTAGGTACATTTTTGTGTAAACCTTTTGCACTATTTTTCATTTTATTGTTGTTCTTTTTTCTACCACAAGCTCCCCAAGTGAAATCTTTTCTACAAACTTTGACATTGCTTCCTGGTCGCCTTTAGCGTATGTAACATACAGTTCAGGTATTCCATAAGTGGGCTCAATTATAAAGTAATGATCGGTTGTTGTACCAGAAGCAGATTTGAGATTATTCCCCAATTGCCCTATTTGATCCCTTCCTACCCATTCAGGCAAATATCCATACTTTGATAAACCATATGAATTATAAATATAAGACCAAAGAGTGTTGACATATAAAGGGCTTGTTAGGGAACTTATACTAAACATTCTGCCGTTAGACTTCTCGTATGTATACGAAACAATCTTCATTTCTTTTTCCAGAGTCAAGTCAGGTTGTAAAGGAAAGATTGTCTGTCCATTTTTGTTCTCTTTAAAAATCATTATTATATTTGTAACGAGCATGACGCCAATAATTATTGTAGTTATTAATTTTCTTTTAATAAAATATTTCCATATATAAATTGCCATAAAAGAGCAAACTGCGGGAGCAACACCAACCAGTAAATGCTTCATGTTCCATCCACCAAAGGGAAGAGCAAAAGTATATGCAAAGATATATAAAATTAGAAATGTTTCCCAGGTTAATTTTTCTTTAACAATTTTTTTGAAATTCATAAACACTGAAGAGATTATCATCACAAATCCCAACACTCCCCCGACGACAACATTAACAGGTAATAATGAATATGCAAAAGTTTTTCCAGATTGAGAAAATATTGTTGTGAAGTAATTAATAAGATTTTTAGACTGAGTAATCTCATCTTGCCCAGTTAAAAGATAGACAATTCCAGATGTTCCGGTAAACCCAAATTTAACTTCAGCAATTAACATTGAAGAAATTGCTAACAATAGGGCTATAAAGAAAAATAATATTTGTTTCTTATTTATATTTTTTCTAAATATTAGCAACCAGATTAGTATTGGAATTGCATGATACCCTAGTGCAAATTCACTTTGAATAGATAATCCAAAAGCAAGACCTGTCAAAATAGGAGCTAAAATCAATGTCCTTTTTGATTTAGTTATCCATAAATATAAAACAATATAGACAATTGGCAGAAACCAAACTCCGAGTGATGCATTAACCATGAAATTCGCATATTGTGTCGCTTCAAAAGAGAAGGCAAATAATAATGCGGCAATCAATGCAGGTATCTTGTTTTTAACTAATAATTTTGTTAAAAAATAAACAACAAAAACACCCAACGAACCAATAACACTAAGCCCATAAGCAACTGTTATTGGGTTACCATGACCAATTAGATAAAGTGGAGCAATGACATAATAATATAAAACACCGTGATAAAGTCCAGGAACACCGCTGACAGGAGGACCTAAAATTTTGAGATGACCTCCAAGAATCTCCTCAACCCAAAAAGCATCACGGGCCTGATCATAGGCAAATGAAATTGCTCCTTGAGGTAAATACCAAACTCTAAGAACTACTGCTATAACAAAAATTACTACCAAAAGTATTTTAGAGTAATTCTTTGATATTATTTTCAAAATTTGCATAGCTATACTTTTGGCTCGACTTTACGGCATTTTTTGACATCTGAACTCTATTTTTAATTAATTCCCGTGTCTTTTTAATTAATTCACTGGTACTTCCCCATAAATAACCATTTTCCCCTTCTGTAATTATTTCTTTGTGACCCCCAGCATTATAAACAACTGGAACTACCCCTCCTGCCATTGCCTCAATTACAGTAATACCAAAATGTTCAACTCGCTCAGGAC
>CAZSKE010000082.1:0-2438 GCA_964607325.1 uncultured bacterium
GGTTTTTATGCCACGCTAGATGACGAATCCGGAAAGAATTTTGTTACACCCCACAGAGTAGGAATGTGTTCCCTGTTATTCGGTTTGGAAATACTATCACTTGACATAATTATTTGTGCACATAAATGGCACAAGTCTGAATTTCTTTACAGAGGACACGCGCAGTATGACGTGGCGCAGGTCGAAAACAGGAATTTGGTAAATATGAAACCAGACAACTTAAGGGCGAAAAATGTGGAGAATATTTGCACATATAGGTTTTAGAACAATTTTGGGCGAGGGTAACTGTTAACCAAATTAGACATAATGCGGCGTAAGAAAACACAACAAACAGTAAGCGCGGAAGTGACGGATTCTATTGGGTTTTATTATGTGAACTCACTGCTGTCCAAGATACCTCTGTCTGACCTCTGAGACCATCCCCAAACAAGCAATATTGGAATGATCTGCTCGGCGGTGAATCCTTTGCGCATCATAAAAGCCCCCCTTTTTCTTGGCCAAGCCGAAGGTATTGTAACCTTTCAGCCGGACCAGTTTGAGGGGGGGCGGGTCAGTATTATATTCTCAATGGTCTTACAATATGCCTATTATTATACACAACGCCTATTGTTTAATTCGTCTTATATTGTACACTTTGTTAATAGGCCGTATGCAAGACTTGGCCCTCTGTTCATGGACGGTAACTCAAAAGCGCTAAGGGCGGCTTTGGTCGGTTCCAAAGACCTGATCCGCCATGCGGAAGCTCGAGATCGAAAGCAGATGTATCCTTTAGTTGACAATTAAGGAAAATTCTACTAAAGTATACAGGAAAGGTTTAGACAAGCATGAACGCTCTCCCCCGTAGTATTGATTACTACACCGACGCCGATGGGAAAAAACCTTTCATCGAGTGGCTTGAAAAGCAAGATTTGGGGATTCAGACTCGCATCACCACCAGGTTCAAACACATTGAGGCGGGGAACCTTGGAAAGCACCACGGGGAAGGCGCGGGAGTTGAGGTACTCATTTTCGACTTCGGACCCGGTTACAGGGTTTACTACGGTTTGACCGAGAACCAGGCGGTAGTCCTACTTTTGGTTGGAGGAAACAAGCAGCGCCAGGATAGGGACATCAAGTTAGCCCGGAAATACTGGGTGGATTACAAAAGGAGCCACAGAACATAGGTTTGATTACCCCTGCCGGATTAAATTACGAATTGAATGTGACTGGGGGATGACATGGAAAAGCGAAGTGGTAGTTTTAAGGAATATTGGAAAGGTCGGATCAAGGATCCGGAGACTCGGGCCGCATACATTAACGCCGCCTTAGAGGATGGTGACCCAAAGATTCTTTTGGCGGTCCTCAAGGATTGCGTCGAAGCCATGGGTGGAATTTCCTGGCTATCCCAGGAAACTCACCTGACCCGGGCAACCATTTACAAAATACTTTCCACGGCTGGAAATCCGAAATACGACAGCCTCTTGAAGGTGTTGACCCCAATGGGATTGAGACTGAACGTTTCCCCGGTTGTCACAGCGCGCAAGAGAGTACTCGCTCACGCATGACGGCGCGAACAGCGGGTCAGGTCTTGCATACAGCCTGCTTGAGTTTTCTTGACCCTCTGTTCACAAGTCCACCTCGCCCGGCCCCTCTCCCCGGCGGGGCGAGGGAATCTTGCGCGCCCCTCAACCGCCCGGCTCCTGAGCGGGGTTATTCCTTGGAAAAACGTTCCGGCGGGCGCTGACGCGTTCATTCCCGCCCGTTCGGTTTTCTTTTGTAGACGTTCAACCCCACCTTCTCTTCCCGCTCGGGGATGGAGATGTTTCCCTCGGTGGAAGCCACAATGAGGGTCTTGCCCGAGGAGGAGGGGCCGTATTCCCTCGACAGGTCCACGCGGATCGTCAAGATATTCCCTTCCACCTTCATTTCAACGTTCTTCATGGTTGCCCCTTTCCTTCCACTCCCTATTCCTCAAAGCTTGAAAAGATCGTCCCACTGCTTGCTTCGGTCGTCCTTGTCCGCGCCGCCGCCGCCGCCGGACCCGCCGCGATCCCCCGCCATGAGGAATTCCTCGCAGAAATTCCTTTTTTCCTTGTTCTTGGGCGGTTCCGTGGTGCCGCTCGTGCATTCCCGGTGGGCGGACGGGTCGTACAGGCGGCAGTTCACGCACGCGTGCATGTCGGCTCCGCAGTTGACGCAGGTCTCGCCACGTCCGGGTTGGCTTCCGGGCGACCCGTCCCATTCTCTTCCACAGGCGTGACAGGCTTTCATCTCTCCCCCGCCTTTCGCGACGTCCAGTCGCTTCCCGGGGGGCGTGTCACGCGGTCTTTTTCCCGCCGGATGGATTCGTCCGACCGGGCCGAAAAGATCCTGCCCACCCGGGCCTCCTGTCGTTCTTGCGTAAAGTATCTTACCTTTCCAAGTGGGCACGCATCGAACTTATCATTCGGGGGGTTCCC
>CAZSKE010000082.1:2448-8246 GCA_964607325.1 uncultured bacterium
AAGCGCGATGATTCAACGGCGGAATCGTCCCAGAGGCGAGATCCGACGTGGGCCTATCTCGAACGATCCCCTCGAAAACCGAGAACCGCAAAACGCCTTCTTGATCACCGCTCAAAAAGCCCGGCGGAAGCCCTGGACGCGCCCCGTCCCGACGGGTCTTTCGCTTCAAGATCGGTGAAGAACTTCGCCTTCAGCCGACCTTCCGCCCACTCGCCTTCCGGGGTGGAATCCCAGACGATGCCCCCCCCGATGCCCATCTCCCCGCGACCCTTCTCCAGCAGGAGCGTCCGGATGGGGATGTTGAAAACCATGTCCCGGTCGGGCGTGATATACCCGATCGCGCCCGTGTAGATCTTCCGTTCCTCGCGTTCCAATTCACGGATGATTTCCATGGCGCGGATCTTGGGCGCTCCCGTCACGGAACCGGAGGGGAACGCCGCCCGGAAAATGTCGCGGACCTTGAGGTCGGCGTCGATCTCGCCGGTGATCGTCGAGGTCATCTGGAAAAGGGTTTTATAGGGGGTGATTTGGAAGAGGCGGGGCGCGCCGATCCGGCCCAGGTCGTTCCGGAGCAGGTCGGCGATCATGATGTTTTCCGCCCGGTTCTTCTCGTCTCGATAGAACGCGCGCCGCGCCAGGAAGTCCTCGAGAAAATGGCGGCCCCGGGGCCAGGTGCCCTTCATGGGCCGCGCGAGGATATGGGTCCCCCGCTTCCGCAGGAATATCTCCGGGGAAAGCGAGAGGATCGTCCGATCCTCTTCCTCGATCAAGGCGGGGTACGGCACCGGTTGTTCCCGAAGCAAGTCGGCGTAGAGGGATCGGGAGTCGCCTTGAAACTCGAAATGAATCTTGAGGCAATAAGTGATTTGGTAGACGTCGCCCGCGGCGATGTAATCCCGAATACGTTGAATGTTCCCGTCGTATTCACGCCGGGTCATGTTCAACCGTAAACCGCTGACGTCGTACGAACCGGGAACGGCGCGGGGGACCGGTGGGACCGGAGCGGCGCCCTCGAAACAGCCGAAACGCGCCAAAGGAAACAAGGAGGTTCCCGGCGGATCCAGCTTGCGCTCGAGCGCGTATCCCGCCTCGTAGGAAAAGTACCCGGCGACCGTGAGCCCCTCTCCCAAGGCCTCCTCCACCGCCTCCCAAAAATCCGGAAGGGAGTCCGGCGCCTGGCAGGTGATCACGCGTTTGGGATGGGAGAAACCGAGGGGAGTCTTGTCGAATTGAAAAAGGATTTTCAAGCCGGGTTCCTGTGCTCGCGGCGTTGAGAGGGCGTCAAGGCCGGACGAGCTTCGGCTCCTTGACGGCCTTCACCTCGTCCAATCGGGAAACCGGGGTGGCGTGGGGCGCGTCATGCAGGATCTCGGGGTTCTTCTCGATCTCGCCCCGGACCTGGATCATCGCGTCCACGAACTCGTCCAGGGTCCTCTTCGGCTCGGTTTCCGTGGGCTCGATCATGACGGCCTCGTGCACCACCAACGGAAAATAGATGGTGGGCGGGTGGGTGTGGAAATCGATGAGACGTTTGGCGATGTCGAGGGCCGAGACGCCGTATTGTTTTTTCAAGGGCTCCGCCGTCAGGACAAACTCGTGCTTGCAGACGCGGTCATAGGCCACGGGATAATGCGGCTTCAACCGGGCCAGAAGATAATTGGCGTTGAGCGTGGCCACGCGACCCACGCGCTCCAAGCCTTCCTTCCCCAAGCGCTTGCAATAGGCCAGGGCGCGCACAAGCACCGAGTGGTTGCCGACGTTCGATTTCATCCGGCCGATGGACTTGGGCGAGCCGGTCCAGAGGTAATAGCGGTTCCCCTCCTTCCGGACGCGCGGTTCCGGCAGGAACGGTTCCAGGGCCCGCGTGCACCCCACGGGGCCGCTCCCGGGCCCGCCCCCGCCGTGAGGCGTGCTGAAGGTCTTGTGCAGATTGAGGTGCACGAGGTCGAAACCCATGTCGCCTGGGCGGCAGATTCCCACGATGGCGTTCATGTTGGCCCCGTCGTAATACAGAAGTCCCCCGGCGTCATGCACCACCCGGGCCACTTCGAGGATGTTTTCCTCGAACAACCCCAGGGTCGACGGGTTGGTGAGCATGAGCACCGCCGTGTCCTTGCCCACCTTGGCCCTCAAGGCCGCCACGTCGAGGTTCCCGCGGCCGTCCGTCGGGATGGAAACCGTGTTGAACCCCGCCATCGACGCGCTGGCCGGGTTCGTGCCGTGCGCGGAGTCGGGCACCAGCACGTTCACGCGCGCCGTTTCCCCGCGATCCTGGAAGTACTTGCGGGCCATGAGAAGCGCCGTCAATTCCCCCTGGGCCCCGGCGGCCGGTTGGAGCGTCAAGGCGTGGCAGCCCGTCACTTCCTTCAGCCAATACTCCAGTTCGTGCATCACCTGGAGGGCGCCCTGAACCTCCTCCTCGCGCTGGGCCGGGTGGAGGCTCGCCCAATCGTCGTGGAACGCGATCTCCTCGTGCACCTTGGGGTTGTACTTCATGGTGCAGGACCCGAGGGGATAGAAACCGTCGTCGAGCCCGAAATTCATCCGGGCGAGCTTGGCGTAGTAACGCGCCGTCTCGATCTCGCTGTGCGGCTCGATCCGGGGAGCCGGCAGATCCGGGATCCAATCGGGTAGGGCCGCGGGCGCTCCGACGGGTTTTCCCGTTTGCTTCTCCCCCGCGAACTCGCGGGCCGCGGACAGGAAAGCCCCGAGGTCGTCCGGGGTGGTGAGTTCGGTGCAAGCCGCGAGGACGCAATCCCTCAGGTCGGGGTAATCCCGGGACAAATCGTAAGGCGCCACCAAACCCCACTCGGCGAGGAAATCGGCGAAGCCGGGCTTGGGGGGACGCACGACCAGCTCGTTGGCGTACCGCGTGGTCAAGATCCCGAAGCCCGGGATCTTTCTCAGGTTCTCGGCCAGGACGTGCGCGGCTTTGGCGCCCGCGGCCGCGGTGGCCTTCGCGCCGGTTCCGCCCTTGAAGAACAGCCAAGCGGAGGCGAAGTTGGCCATGAGGCTCATGGTGGTGCAGACGTTCGACGAGGCTTTTTCGCGGCGAATATGCTGTTCACGGGCCTGGAAGGTGAGCGTCAAGCCCTCGCGGCCGCTCTTGTCGTGGGTGGCCCCCACGATCCGCCCCGGCATCTGGCGGATGTCGGCCATGCGCGACGTGAGGAATCCCGCGTGGGGTCCCCCGTAACAAAGGGCGTTGCCGAAAGACTGGGCGCTCCCCGCGCAAAGATCGGCGCCGAGGGATCCCGGGGTCGGCAGGAGCGCCAGGTTGGCGGCTTCCGCCACCGCGGTCACCAGGCAGGCGTTTTGGGCGTGACAGACTTCCGCGAAGGCCTTCAAGTCCTCGATCGTCCCAAGAAAATTGGGGTACTGCGCCACCACCACCGACGCGGGGGTCAAGACCGACTTCAAGGCCGAAAGATCGGTGGCCGTGCCGGACAGGGGGATTTCCCGGATCCGGATTCCTTTCGATTCCAGGAAGGTTCCCAGGGTCTGCCGGTATTCGGGATGCAAGGCCCGCGAGACGAACACGTCGTTTCCGCGCTTGACCCGCAAGGCCAGCAAGACCGCCTCGGCCACGGCGGTGGCGCCGTCATACAGGGAAGCGTTGGAGATCTCCAGCCCCGTCAGCCGGGTCATGTAGGTTTGGAAGTCGAAAAGCGCCTGGAGGGTTCCCTGGGAGATCTCGGGCTGATAGGGCGTGTAACTCGTGAGGAACTCGGATCGGGTGACCAGGGCTTTCACGACGGCGGGGACATCGTGGTGGTAGACCCCGGCGCCCAGGAAACAGGGGCGCTCGGAAACCGGTTGGTTGTTCCTGCCTAAAAGCGCGAAAAACCGCCGCAATTCCGGCTCGGACAGACCCGGGGGCAGGTTCAATCCGTTCTTGAGAAGACAAGCGGGGGGCACGTCGGAAAAAAGGTCCTCTGTCTTCGAGACGCCGATCACCGCCAACATCTGTCGCTCGTCGTCGGGGGTCAGGGGAATGTAGGGCATTTCAACTCCAATGAGGCATCAGGAATTAAAACGAAACCTCGAAACAATTCCTCATTTGTTTATTGGATGCTTTGTAGGTATTGCGCCTCATCCATGTAGGCGTCGAGGCATTGGGGATTCTCGGCCTTCAAACCCACGATCCAGCCCGCGCCCTCCGGATCCTCGTTCACCAGGGACGCCTTATCCTTGAGGGCCTCGTTCACTTCGACGACCGTGCCCGCGGGACCGTAAACGTCGCTGACGGCCTTGACCGACTCCAAAACGCAGACGGACTGGCCTTCCGCCACTTTCTTCCCGACCTCGGGAAGCTCCACGAACACGATATCGGACAGTTCGTTCGCGGCGTGCTTGCTGATGCCGATCCGGATCTTGCCCCCCCCCAGGTCCTCGTACCACTCGTGTGTTTTCGAGAATTTCCGCATCGAAGGACTCCTGACAAGCCGTTCGACGCCCATGCCTCGGTCTTCCGATCCGGAAGGCTAGGGAACGTCGCGGAACGGCGTATGGGAATTGGAAAAGGAAGGCGTGGGAGTGGGCGTGGCGGCAAGAATATAGCAGAAAACAGGGGCGCTTTTCAGCCGAATCCGCGAACCCAAGGCCGCCGATTCACACGAACGCGCGCCAATGAATCGGCGCTCATCGGAGAATCCCGACGGTTCACGCTTCGTGATCCGGGACACGGTTCGCCCGCTACGGAAGAAGCGGGGCTTTTTTCTTGGTGACGTGGCGCACCCAGGGAAGCTTGGAGACCACCGCGGGAGCGGCTTTGCCGCGGATCTCGACCGACAAGGGCTTGCCGAGACATTCGCCGCGCACGTAGGCCAGGGCGATGCCCTTCTTGAGGGTGGGCGAAAAAACGCCGCTGGTCACTTCGCCGGCTTCCTTCCCCTCGCACAATACCTTGTAATGCTGGCGCGGGATGGCGGTTCCCTCCAACGTGAGGGCGACCAGTTTTCGGGTCGCGAGCCCCGGACGAAGGGCGTCGCGGCCATAAAAACCCCCAGCCTTGTCCATCTTGACGGCCCAGCCCAGTCCCGCCTCGAAAGGCTGGGTGTTCTCGTCGATGTCGTTCCCGTGCAACGGCAGTCCCGCCTCGAGGCGGAGCGAATCGCGCGCGCCCAAGCCGCAAGCCGTCACTTCGGGCTGGGAAACCAACAAGGCCCAGATCGACGGAGCGTCGAAAGACTCCACCATCAACTCGTAGCCGTCCTCGCCGGTATACCCGGTCGCCATCACGGTGACCGTCTTGCCCTGGATCCGCCCGCGGCCAAGCCCGAAATAGGGGACCGAATCGAGGTCGAGGCCCGTCACCAATCGCTTGAGCACGGCGTCGGCCCGGGGGCCCTGCAGGGCGAGGAACGCGGTGGTGTCCGACAGCACGTCCAGGCGCAGGTCTTTGCCCGTGGCGAGTTTCTGCAAATGCGCCACGTCCGCCTCGCGTCCGCCCGCGTTGATGATCCAGAGGAAACTCTCGTCGGATTCCTTGTAGACGATGACATCGTCGAGGATCCCCCCTCGCTCATTGAGGAGGAACCCGTAAAGCGCGCTACCCTTGGCCACCCGGGTAAGGTCGTTGGTGAACGCCCATTGGGACAACTCGAAAGAGTGGGGGCCGTAAATGCGCAGACGCCCCATATGGCTGATGTTGAAAAGCCCCGCGGACGCGCGGGTGGCCTCGTGCTCGGCGAGGATGCCCTTGTCGTAGGACACCGGCATGCGCCAACCGTGGAAATCCACCAGCTTGGCGCCGTGGGCAAGGTCCCAATCCAGGCAAAAGGTATCGCGCACGAGAG
>CAZSKE010000083.1:0-8239 GCA_964607325.1 uncultured bacterium
CCGCCGATCTGGACGGCGCCAACTGGATGCAGAAAATCCGGCATGTGACCTTGCCGTCCATTTCGCCCGTGATCTTTTTCAACGTGGTCATGGGGCTCATCGGCTGTCTGCAGGTTTTCGCCATTCCGTACGTCATGACATTCCCCAATCCGGGCAATCCCGCCCGAAGCGCGCTTTTCTACACCATGTACCTGTACGACAACGCTTTCCGGTATTTGCGCATGGGATACGCCTGCGCCATGGCCGTGATCCTTTTCGGGATCATCCTGGCCCTGACCTATCTGATGTTCCGATTGACACGCCGGTACGTCCATTACCGGGGGAAATAAATGACCCGATTCACCCAGCGCGATGTCCGGCGTCTGATCGGCCGCTTCTTGATCCAGGGGACATTGCTGGCCCTGGCCGGGCTGTTCCTTTTCCCGCTGGCCTGGATGTTTTCCACGTCCCTGAAGCCCATCGAGCAGACGATGATCATGCCCCCCGAATGGATTCCCCATCCGGCGAGGTGGGCCAACTACCTCGACACGCTCCAATACATCCATTTCGCCGCTTACACCTGGAACTCCCTCTGGGTGAGCGTCTTGGCGGTCACCGGGACCGTCCTGGCCTCGTCGTTGGCGGCCTACGGGTTCGCTTGTGTCGAGTGGAAGGGCCGGGACGCTTTTTTCGTCGCGACCTTGGCCACCATGATGGTGCCCTTTCCAGTGCTCATGGTGCCTCTCTACGGGGTTTTCAGGGAATTGCATTGGATCGGGACCCTGCGACCCCTTTGGGTGCCGGCGTTCTTCGGTTCGGCTTTCAACATCTTCCTTTTAAGGCAGTTCTTCCGGGGGATCCCGCCGGATTTGTTGGAAGCCGCGCGGATCGACGGATGCCCCGAGTGGCGTCTGTGGGCCACGATCGTCATGCCCTTGGCCAAGCCCGTCTTGGCCGTGGTGGCGCTTTTCCAGTTCATCTACACCTGGAACGACTTCCTCGGACCGCTTCTTTTCGTGACGCGGGAGGAGCATTTCACCCTCGCGCTCGGTCTCCAGCTCTTCCAGAGCCAGAATGGCGGCACGCAGTGGCATCTTCTGATGGCCGCTTCGACGCTGGCCACGGCGCCTATCCTGGTCCTGTTCGCGATCGCGCAGAAAACATTCGTGCGGGGCATCGTTCTGAGCGGGCTGAAGGAATAGCGGATATGATGCGATGAGTTGGAGAAGTCCGGGCGGGCGCCCTTGATCCACGGAGGAAACCATGCCGGTGTTTGACCTGCCGTTGAGCAAACTGAGAACGTACCAGGGGACCAATCCCCGTCCCCGGGACTTCGACGCGTATTGGGACAAGGCCGTGGCGGAAATGCGCGCGACGGACCCGAAGGTGGAACTGAAGGTCAACCGCGACCTGAAGGTTTCCTACGCGGAGTGTTTCGACTTGTACTTCACCGGGGTGGGCGGCGCCCGCGTCCACGCCAAGTACCTGAAGCCGAAAGGGGCTTCGAGGCCCGGCCCGGCCCTGTTGCAGTTCCACGGTTACTCGATGAATAGCGGGGATTGGTTCGACAAGCTTCCCTACGTGGCGGCCGGATTCTCGGTGGCGGCCCTCGATTGCCGGGGTCAAGGCGGGTTTTCGGAGGACAAGGGCGGGGCGAAGGGCACCACCCTGCAAGGGCACATCATCCGCGGCCTGGACGGGCCCCCGGAAGGCCTGCTGTTTCGCCAGCTTTTCCTGGACACGGCCCAACTGGCGCGCGTGGTGATGGACCTTCCCGAGGTGGATCCGAAACGCGTGGGCGCGACGGGAGGAAGCCAGGGTGGGGGATTGACGCTCGCCTGCGCGTCGTTGGAGCCGCGAATCAAGCGCGCGGCGCCGGTGCATCCCTTCCTTTCGGATTACCGACGCGTGTGGGATTTGGATTTGGCCAAGGACGCGTACGACGAGTTGACGCAGTATTTCCGGCGGTTCGACCCGCGCCACGAGCGCGAGGACGAGATCTTCACCAAGCTCGGCTACATCGACATCCAGCACTTGGCGGGACGCGTTCGCGCCGAGGTGTTGATGGTGACGGGATTGTCCGACACCATTTGCCCGCCCTCCACCCAGTTCGCCGTTTACAACAAGATACGCTCGAAAAAACGCGTGGATCTTTACCCGGATTTCCGGCACGAATGGATGCCCGAGAACGCCGACCGGATCCTCAACTTCATGATGGGATTGTGAGGTCCGAGCCGGAAATGATTCGACGCCGCTCGGCCGGGGGGCCAATTCTTATGGCCCCTTTTTACCTTTGGCAGTATCATTCCTGCTGAATTGTCGGCCGCTTTTTCTTTTCTGGCCTCGGGAAGCCTCCCGGCCGGGGACTTGATTTGGATCGGCTCCCGGGGTTGTCATGAAGACGGGTTCGCGCGCGAACGCTCGTCGTGAAACGAGGAAGGCCCCGCGGGGCGACCCCAAAGGAACAAGGAACATCGATGAATCGTATTCGCACCCACCAGGAAATCGCCAAGGATATCCACGAATTCGTCGTGGAAGCGCCCGAAATCGCCGCGTCCGCCCAACCGGGCCATTTCGTCGTCGTCATGGCCGACGAAAAGGGCGAGCGCATCCCCTTGACCATCGCGGATTTCGACCGGGAGGCGGGAACCGTGACGTTGGTTCTCATGGTCGTGGGGACGTCCACGCACAAAATCGCCGCGCTTCCCGGGGGCGGGGAATTTTTCGCGATGGCGGGCCCGTTGGGCGCGCCTTCGGAGATCGAGAAATACGGGACGGTCGTTTGCGTGGCCGGGGGCGTCGGCGTGGCGCCGGTGTACCCGATCGCCCGCGCCTTGAAGGCGGCGGGAAACCGCGTGATCAGCGTCCAGGGCTCCCGCACGAAGGATCTTCTGTTCTGGACCGACAAACTGGCCTCGGTGTCCGACCGTCACATCCTGATGACGGACGACGGCACCGCCGGGGAGCAAGGCCTGGTCACGGTTCCCTTGGAGCGGCTTTTAAAGTCCCAAAGCGAGGGACCCATTTCGCGGGTCTGGGTCATCGGGCCGCCGCCCATGATGCGGGCTTGTTCCGAGACGACCCGTCCCTATTCGGTCAAGACCTTCGTGAGCCTGAACACCCTGATGGTGGACGGGACCGGCATGTGCGGGGGATGCCGCGTGGATGTGGGAGGCAAGACCTTATTCACCTGCGTGCAGGGGCCGGAATTTGACGGCCACCTCGTGGACTGGAAGCTCTTCTTCAATCGCCAGAAGGTTTACCACGAGCAGGAACAATGCTCCTTGCGGCGTTATCTCGACTCAGGGAGCCCGCGATGAGTCCTCCGCCCGTTCGTCCCGACCGCGTCTCGATGCCCGAGCAGGACCCGAAAGCGCGCGCGCGCAATTTCGACGAGGTCCCCCTGGGGTTGTCCGAGGAACTCGCCATGCGCGAGGCTTCCCGATGCCTGAATTGCAAAAAACCCCTGTGCGTGGGCGGATGCCCGGTGAACGTGAATATTCCCGGGTTTATCAAACTGCTTTTGGAGGGCAAGCCGGTCGAGGCCGCCGAGTTGATCAAGCAAACGAATTGCCTGCCGGCCGTGTGCGGGCGGGTCTGCCCGCAGGAAATCCAATGCGAGGGCCATTGCGTTTTGACCAAGAAGGGGAGATCCGTGGCCATCGGCCACTTGGAGCGCTACGCGGCCGACACGGCCGCTCGGCTCGCGCCCGATCCGCCGGTTCTTCGACCCACCCCCAACGGCCGGAAGGTGGCGATCGTGGGATCCGGTCCCGCCGGTCTCACCTGCGCCGGGGATCTCGCGAAACAAGGGTACGCCGTCACGGTGTTCGAGGCGTTCCACCTTCCCGGCGGGGTGTTGACGTACGGCATCCCGCCTTTCCGCCTCCCCAAGACCATCGTCCAGCGGGAGATCAACGCGCTGAAAAAATTCGGCGTGGAGTTCAAGCTGAATCACGTGATCGGAAAGGTCCTGCCGCCCGATGACCTGCTGAAAAACCGGGGTTTCGACGCGGTCTTCCTGGGGGTCGGCGCGGGACTCCCCGTCTTCATGAACATCCCGGGGGAGAATCTCGGCGGCATCTACTCGGCCAACGAGTTCCTCACGCGCGCCAACCTCATGCAAGCTTACCGTTTCCCGGAATACGACACCCCGGTTCTCCGGGGGGAGCGCATGTGCGTGGTCGGCGGCGGCAACGTGGCCATGGATTCGGCCCGGACCGCCCTGCGATTGGGGGCCCAGGACGTGCGGTTGATTTACCGGCGTTCCAAGAACGAGCTTCCGGCCCGGGCCGAGGAAAGCCACCACGCGGAGCAGGAAGGCGTGAACTTCGAGTTGCTCACGAACCCCGTGGAATACCTCGGCGACGAGAAAGGGTTCGTGCGCGAGGTCGTCTGCGAGCGGATGGAATTGGGCGAGCCCGACGCGTCGGGAAGAAGGCGGCCGGTTCCCAAGCCGGATTCCCGTTTCAGCCTGAAGACCGACATGGTGATCATCGCGGTGGGGACCTCCTCCAACCCGCTTTTGACCGCCACGACCCCCGATCTCAAGCTCAACAAGTGGGGGTATATCGAGGCGGGGTCGAGTGGAAAGACCTCCAAGAAAAACGTCTGGGCCGGAGGCGACATCGTGACGGGATCCGCCACGGTCATCCTGGCGATGGGCGCGGGACGCGCGGCCGCCAAGGATATCCACGAGACGCTCTCTCATCCGGAAATCCCCTGGCCGGAGCCCTCCAAGCAGGGCGCATAAAGAACGTTTGGTCTTAGCCGGCGTGGCGCGCGCGGGATCCGAGAATAAAAAAACGCCCCTCCCCCGAGTCGGGAAGGGGCGTTTTCTTTCGGCTGGGAAGCGCTTGTTTTAAACCAGTCCCTGCGCCAGCATGGCGTCGGCGACCTTGATGAATCCGGCGATGTTGGCGCCGTCCATATAGTTGATGTAATCGCCCTGCTTGCCGTACTCCACGCAGTTCTCATGAATGTTGATCATGATGTCGTGAAGGCGCTTGTCCACTTCCTCCCGGGTCCAGCTGAGCCGCATGCTGTTTTGCGACATCTCCAGTCCGGAAGTGGCCACGCCACCCGCGTTGGCGGCCTTGGCGGGGCCGTACAGGATCTTCGCCTTCAAGTACACGTCGATGGCTTCGGGGGTGGAAGGCATGTTCGCGCCCTCGGAGACGCACATACAGCCGTTCTTCACCAAAGCCTTGGCGTCGGATTCGTCCACCTCGTTCTGGGTGGCGCAAGGAAGCGCGATATCGCACGGGATGCTCCACGGCCTTTTCCCGTCCAGATACTTGCAACCGAACTTGTCGGCGTATTCCTTGATCCGCAGGCGCCTCACGTTCTTCAACTCCATGACGAACGCGAGTTTCTTCTCGTCGATGCCTTTGGGATCGTGGATCGCCCCGGAGGAATCCGAGAGGGACACAACCTTGGCGCCGAGTTGCGTGGCTTTTTGCGTCGCGTACTGCGCGACGTTGCCGGAACCCGAGACGGTGACGGTCTTGCCCTTGAAGGACTGCTTGCGGGTCTCGAGCTGTTTTTCCGCGAAATACACCAGCCCGTAGCCGGTGGCTTCCGGGCGGATCAAACTGCCGCCCCAAGCGAGGCCCTTGCCGGTCAGGACGCCCGTGAACTCGTTACGGAGGCGCTTGTACTGGCCGAAAAGAAAGCCGATTTCCCGGCCGCCGACGCCGATGTCACCCGCGGGGACGTCCGTGTCGGGACCGATATGCCGTTGCATTTCCGTCATGAAGCTCTGGCAGAATTTCATGACCTCGTTATCCGATTTTCCCTTCGGGTCGAAATTGGACCCGCCCTTGCCTCCACCCATGGGAAGCGTCGTCAGGCTGTTCTTGAAGGTCTGCTCGAAGCCCAGGAACTTCAGCAAGCCCAGGGTCACCGTGGGGTGCAAACGCAGCCCGCCCTTGTAGGGCCCGATGGCGCTGTTGAACTCGACCCGATAACCCTTGTTGACCTGCATGTTGCCGTTGTCGTCCAGCCAGGGGACGCGGAACAGGATGGTGCGTTCCGGCTCGACCATTCTGTCCAGCAGTTTTCCCTCGAGGTACTTGGGGTTCTTTTCGAGGTACGGCATCAACGACTTGACCACTTCCTCGACCGCCTGGTGGAATTCGGGCTCCCCCGGGTTGTCCTTGACGACTTTTCGCATGAAGGTTTTGACTTTGTCATCCGACATTCCGCGCTCCTCGTATGATTTGATGAACGACCGGCTCCGCGTTTGTTCGCCTCGACGCCACGTCCTTGTCGTAAACGAACAAAGGGCCGGAGTGTTCCTCGGATGCTTTAGGGAGATCCAGAGGGAACCACTACTCGGCCCGTTTAATCTGCGGCGTAGCTTATGCTCCCATCGCCGCAATAATCTACATAACAAATATAGAGGAAGAGTCTTTTCTCGTGAAAAGGGGTCTTATGCGATTTAATTCTTCTCACAATCCCGTAGGATATTTTTCCGAGGATGGTTGAAGGGAGCCGATCGCGGTGGGCCGCCAGAGCAATGGACCCTGTACCAGAGGCTACGCCACGGTACAGGGCCTAGCGCAATAGAAAATCGACACCGACGATTGCCGAAGGCCCTGAGCCTGTCGAAGGGCGATCAGTTTTCTATTTTCGAGAGAAGGTGAGCGCATGAAAAGAATCCTGGCTGTTTGGCTTATCCTCGCGGGATGGGCGGCGCCTTGCGCGGGGGCCGACGCCGTTTCGATCCCTAAAGCGTCGGTTCAAATTCGCTTGTCCGCGGACGGGAAAGTGCGAGGCGAGTTGTCCGCGAGCCTCAAGTCCGTCCTGGAATCCATCGAAGGCGTGACGGTGAGCGACCAGAATCCCGATTACATCCTGGACGTCATGGCGATCGAGGAGCCCATGGGCCGCGTGGCGATCTCGACCTCGGTCGACGTGCCCTTCGGTCGAAAGGAAAACGCCAAGTCGTTCCGGGAACTCCTGGCTCGGAGCTGGAAAAGCGAGTTCAAGGACGACGATTGGAAGGCCTTTGCCGATTACTTGTTTCCCTACCGCGTCACGATTCTTCGTCAGCTCCGGTCGGGCCGAAAAAGCCAGATCAAGAAGATTTGCGCCGAGATCGGGAGCGATTTCGCGGTGGACGTGTTGAAGCGGAAGGTTGGAACAACCGGAACCCCGGGCCGGTAAGGCCGGGCCGTTGAGGAAAGGACTCGCTGGATGAGAGGGTTGACCTCGGGGGAGCGGGCGGGGTGTTGAGCGTTGAATCCTCCGGACGATCGGTCGCGATCCTGGCGGCCGGTTTGATGACGTTGCTGATTCTCGCCGGCTGTTCCAAACCGCCGGCGGAACGGGGTCGCAAGAGCGTTTTGGTGTTGGGCGATTCGATCACCTTCGGGGAAGGGGTGGATCCCGTCCTGGCCTACCCCGCCGTTCTGGAGACCCTCATCCGGCAGAAGGGGTATCCTTCCGTGACCGTCACGGGCGATGGCGTATCGGGCGCCACCACTGAAACGGGCCTCGCGCGGCTGAGACAACGCCTGGAAGCCGGATCGGGAGGGAACGGGCCCGAGAAACACGATATCCTGATCCTGGCCCTGGGGGCCAACGACGGCCTCCGGAATTTCGATCTGGCGGGCGTCCGGAACCGATTGGGAGACATCATTCGTTACGCCCAAAGCCGTGGAATGACGGTGGTTTTGGCCGGGATGCGGATTCCGCCGCATAACGGCTTGGATTACATGACGGGCTTTGAGAAGATGTATGTCGACTTGGCGGCGGAACACAAGATCCGGCGCGTTCCCTTCCTTTTGAGAGGGGTGGCCGCCAAGCCGTCGTTGAACGTGGACGGCATCCACCCGAACGCCGAGGGACACCGGATCGTGGCCCGGAACGTGCTGAGGGTTTTAGAACCTCTTTTGTGAGGAAGACATGAAAATCCTGGTCATCGTGTTGTGCTTGTCGCTTTCCCCTCTCGCGGCGTTCGCCGAGACAGTCATCCTCACCCGCAAGACCAGCTTCCCCAAATTCGGGACCGCCAAAACCGTGGTGAGCGTGGAACGCCGGAATTCCTATCTGCATTCCAGGACCCTCGCCGAGAACCGGCACCTGGTGCCGGTCTATTATCAAGTGGGTTTCCGGCAGGTGGGCGTTTACAACCCGGTTCCCTGGAACAAGTACCGTATGATCCTGTGGCGCTGATTCGCTAGCCGGACGCTGAAAAACCGTTTTCGAGTTTCGCTCGAACGTCGGGCGGAACCGGCACCCCAAAACTTCTTCG
>CAZSKE010000084.1:0-8206 GCA_964607325.1 uncultured bacterium
CTTCCTCCGGGAGGCCCGTGAGGCCTCGGGGCTTCCCATTCTTCGGAAGGATTTCATCCTCGATCCCCTCCAGGTCGACGAGGCCCGGGAGGCGGGCGCGGACGCGATCCTGCTCATTACGGCCCTGTTGGAAAAAAGCTCCCTGTCCGATCTTCAGCGAAAGGCCTGGGACCTGGGGATGGTGGTTCTCGTCGAAGTGCACAACCGCGCCGAATTGGATTTGTGCCTGGAGGTTGGCGTGAAGCTTCTAGGCATCAACAACCGGGATCTGAAGGATTTCCGATTGGACCTTCAAACTTCCTTGGGCCTTTTGAAGGCGTGTCCGCCGGAACTTGCCGTGGTCAGCGAGAGCGGGATTCTCACGCGGGGGGATGTCGAGCGTTTGAAAAAGGCGGGAGCCTGCGCCGTGTTGGTGGGGGAGGCCTTGATGACGAAACCGGATCCCGGCGCCGCCGCCCGGGAATTGATGCCTGAATGACGAAACAGAGTGCCGCCGACCGCTGACAGCGCCTTTGGGAGTGGATGAATGTTCAGAGTGAAGATATGCGGATTGACGCGGGCCGAGGACGTGCGCGCGGCCGTGCGCTCCGGAGCGGACGCGTTGGGCTTTCAAATGTCCGTGGGTCCCCGCAAAATCCCGCCGCTCCAAGCCTCGCGATTGGCCGCGTTGGCGCCCCGATTCGTCCTCAAGGTGGGGGTTTTCGTGAATGAGCCTGTTTCGAGAACGCGGCGCGTGGCGCGTTTTTGCGGGTTCGACGCGGTCCAACTTCACGGGGAGGAGGGAGTGGACGCCTGCGAGGCGGTCGGCTTACCGGTCATCAAGGGCGTTCGAATGAGAAACGTTAAAACGCTCGACCGATTCAAGTCCTATCCCGTTGCGGCCCTACTCCTTGACCGATATAATCCGATCTTCCACGGTGGGACCGGGCAACGCTTCAATTGGGGCTGGGCCCGGGCGGCTTCCAGGCTTCTCCTCCCGATTCTCCTGGCTGGCGGTTTGAATCCTGAAAACGTGGCCGACGCCATCCGGATCGCCCGCCCCTTTGGGGTGGACGTCTCCAGCGGCGTTGAAATCCGTCCCGGCGTAAAGGACGCGCGAAAAATGGCCCGTTTCATAAAACGGGCCCGCGCCGCCTTCGCCCTTGGAAGCGCCCGATAAGCATGGCAGACCAGAAATCCCTGATCATCAAACTCGCCCACATCTATTACCACACCGGTAGTTGGGACAAGGCCCTCGTCGAGTACGAGAAGATCCTGGCCATCGACCCGAACGACTGGAACGTGCGCGCCACCCTCGGGGAGATTTACGTCAAGAAGGGGGACCTCGAGAAGGCGTTCAAACAGTATGAGACCGCGGTGTCGGGTTTTACCCGGGAAAAGAACACCAAACGCGCCGCGGGTTGCTATCGCGAGATGGCGGGCATCATCCAAAAGCAAGTGGAGCCCCAGGACCAGGAGAAGGCCGCGCGCATGTACCGGAACATCTTGGAGAAAATGCCGGATTCCGTCGAGGCCCTCCTGAATCTTCGGGACCTTTTTCAACGGCACAACCAAATCGAGGAGGCCGTCAAGTACACCCTTCAACTCGGTGATTGGTACAACAAGTCCGACTATATCGACAAGGCCGAGAATGAGTTCATGAAAGCCGTCGAGATGGATCCCCGCAACGTCGAGGCTAAGGAAAAACTGGAGAAGATCCGCGCGGAAACGCAGGGGATGAAACCTCCCGAGGCCGGGGCATGAGTACCTCTCCGCCGGATTCTCGCGGTTATTTCGGCGCCTTTGGCGGCTGTTTCGTCCCCGAGACGCTCCTGCCCGCCTTGAAGGAGTTGGAAGGGGCGTATGACAAGGCGCGCCGCGACCCCGCCTTCCGGGCGGAGCTGAAAAAACAGCTGGCCGAGTATTCGGGCCGGCCCACCCCCCTCACTTTCGCGGAAAACACCACCCGGATCCTGGGAGGCGCCCGCGTATACCTCAAACGGGAAGACCTCAACCACACCGGCGCCCACAAGATCAACAACTGCCTGGGACAGATCCTACTGGCCCGTCGGATGGGAAAAAGCCGCGTCATCGCGGAGACCGGCGCGGGACAGCACGGCGTGGCCACCGCCACCGTGTGCGCGCTTTTCGGGATTCGTTGCGAGGTGTTCATGGGGGAGGAGGATGTCCGGCGCCAGGCCTTGAACGTCTTCCGCATGCGGCTTCTTGGCGCCGAGGTCCATCCTGTTTGCACGGGCACCCGGACCCTCAAGGACGCGATGAGCGAGGCCTTGCGCGATTGGGTCGCGAACGTCCGTTCGACTTATTACCTCATCGGTTCCACGGCCGGGCCGCATCCGTATCCCCTGATCGTCCGGGATTTCCAGCGCGTCATCGGGGATGAGACGCGTCGACAGATCCTCCGCGCCGAAGGGCGGCTTCCCGACACGGTGATGGCCTGCGTGAACGGCGGGTCGAACGCCATGGGCGTTTTTTACCCTTTCATCCGCGATCGGAAGGTTCGCTTGGTGGGTGTCGAGGCGGCCGGGGACGGGGTCCAGACGCGTCGCACCGCGGCCACCATGGCCAAGGGTCGGCCGGGCGTTCTTCACGGGAGCCACAGTTACGTCCTGCAAACCCCCGAGGGACAGATCTCGGAGACCCATTCCATTTCCGCGGGGTTGGATTACCCCGGCGTGGGCCCCGAACACGCCTATCTCAGGGATTCGGGCCGCGCGGAGTACGTGTCGGTGACCGATCGCCAAGCCCTGGAAGCGTTCCGCTTCCTCGCTCGAAACGAGGGCATCCTGGGCGCTTTGGAAAGCTGTCACGCGTTTTACGAGGCCATGCGTCGCGCTCCCCGGATGTCCCGCCGGTCCATTCTCGTCGTGAACCTCTCCGGACGCGGTGACAAGGATGTGAACACGGTGTTGGAGACGATGGAAAGGCCCCCAAAGTGAGAACGCCCCTTCACCGTCTTTTCCTTGACGCGCGTCGCGATAAACGGGCGCTGTTTTTCCCCTACTTCTGCGTGGGCTATCCGAGCTTGAAGTCCTCGATCGATTTCGCCGACGCGGCTCTCCGGTCCGGCGCTTCAGGGCTGGAGTTGGGAGTGCCTTTTTCGGACCCGATCGCGGACGGTCCCACCCTTCAGAAAGCCACCCAGTGGGCCCTGGACCACGGGACGAGGATCCGGGATGTGTTTCGCGTCGTGACCGCCCTTCGGGCGCGGGGGCGCCGACAGCCTTTGCTCGTGATGACCTATCTGAATCCGGTGGTTCAGATGGGTTGGAACCGCTTCGCGCTTGAATTGGGAAAATCCGGGGCGGACGGGGCCATCGTGCCCGACCTGCCTTTGGAGGAAAGTCGACCCCCCCGGGACCTTCTGAACGCGCGAGGGTTGGCTTTGATCCCGTTTTTGGCCCCCACCTCGGACCTGGGACGGCTTCGGAAGGTGGACGCTTGCGGGGAGCCCTTCCTTTACTATGTTTCCGTCACCGGGGTGACCGGGGCCCGAAAAAAACTTTCTCCCGAGCTGGTTCCCCATTTGCGCCGCCTGCGCCGCGTGATGAAAACGCCCGTCACCGTGGGTTTCGGGATCTCCACCCCGGAGCAAGCCGCCCAAGTGGGGCGGGAAGCCGAGGGGGTCATCGTGGCCAGCGCCCTCATCAATTTGTTGGATCGGACGCCCGCGGCGCGTCGCGCGAAGACCGTGGCGGGTTTCTGCCGCGCGGTCGTTTCCGCCATGAGGGCCTGATCCTTGCTCGGCTTCGCGGATGACGCTTCACGGCCCGAATGGCTCATTCCAAGAACTCCAACCAAGCGCTCCAAGAAACACGTGGAATCCAACCTCGAATGCCTTGAAGAGCCTGGAGCGAAAAGAAGCGTGAATCGGGAATTTCGTGACCGCGGTGTTTTTAAGGCTAACAGGACGCTGAAAAACTGTTTTCGCGCCCTGCTATACTGGTTGCCGTATTTGAAAAGGAGCCGAGCGTGACCTGGAACAAGCGAGGCAATAAGGGCATTGAGCGAAAGATTCGGCGTCGGTCGGATCAAAAATCCGTCCAGGTGCCCGAGGGCCTCTACACCAAATGCGCGGGCTGTGGGCAGATCCTCTACAACCAGGAGTTGGACAAGAACCTGAGGGTTTGTCCCAAATGTGGGTTCCACTACCAGCTTTCGGCCACCGAGAGGCTTTACCTCACGGTGGACTCGGGATCCTTCCAGGAATTCGACCAGAATCTGGTGTCCGCCAATCCCCTGGATTTCCCCGAATACCCCAAGAAGATCCGGAAGGGCCAGGAAAAAACCAGGTTGGCCGACGCCATTGTTTCCGGAATGGCCCGCATCAAGGGCATCCCGGTCTCCATCGCCATCACGGATTTCCAGTTCATGGGCGGAAGCATGGGGAGCGTGGTGGGGGAGAAGATCGCCCGGGCGGTGGAGCGGGCCGTTCACAAACGTTGTCCGCTTGTGATCGTCTCGGCCTCGGGTGGCGGGGCCCGCATGCAGGAAGGCATCCTTTCCCTCATGCAGATGGCCAAGACCGCGTCGGCGTTGGGCCGTCTCGCGGACGCCCGCCTGCCCTACATTTCGGTGTTGACCGACCCCACGGGGGGCGGCGTCACCGCTTCCTTCAGCATGTTGGGGGACCTCAACCTGGCGGAGCCGGGCGCCATGATCACTTTCGCGGGCCCCCGGGTCATCGAACAGACGATACGTCAAAAACTTCCCAAGGGATTCCAGCGCGCGGAGTTCCTCCTGGAACACGGGTTCATCGATCTCATCGTTCCCCGGGCCAAGTTGCGGGAAACCTTGGGCAGATTCCTCAAGTATTTCAGCTCATAACCCCCTTTAAAAACCTCAATGAACCCGGAGAACACAGAGACAGGCATTGATGGTTCGGAGAAAACCATCCCTTATTTACTCGGGGTTCTCCGCATTTATCGAGTTGTCAGGCTCGGGAAGTCCCTTTTGAGCCATGGAGAACACAGAGGAAGTCGATGGAGAATAATTTTAAATTCACATATTTGTACTCCGTGATCTCCGTGGGAACAGCCTTGAGAGGCTTGGATCCGGACACGGCAATTCCATGAACGATCTGATCCAGAGGCTTGAAAGGCTGGACCGGCGGGGATGGCGGTTCGGCCTCGACATCACTCGGGAGCTTCTCGGGCGGTTGGGAAACCCCGAACGACGCCTGGCCTTCGCGCACGTGGCCGGCACCAACGGTAAGGGTTCCACCTGCGCCATTTTGGAATCGCTTTTGAGGCGTTCGGGCTTGAGGACCGGTCTTTACACGTCGCCCCACCTGTCGGACATCCGCGAGAGATTTCAAATCGACGGACAACTCATTTCCGCCCGGGACTTCCGGCGGCTCGCGTCGCGCGTCCTCGAGGCGGGAGAGGCGGTGCGCCGGCGCCAGGGGCGCGGCCCCACGACCTTCGAGGCTTTGACCGCCTTGGCCGCCGTTTGGTTTCGCGAAAAGGGCGTGGACCTGGCCGTGTGGGAAGTGGGGTTGGGGGGCCGGTTGGACGCCACCAATGTCATCGAAACTCTCGCCGTGGCCTTGATCGCGCCCATCGGGTTGGAACACCAAGCGTGGCTGGGAAACACCCTGCGAAGCATCGCGCGCGAGAAGGCGGGCATCCTCAAGCCGGGCGGGAAGGCCGCGACATGCCAGGACCATCCTGAAGCGCTCGACGCCATACGCGATGCCGCTCGGCGGGCCGGGACGGAGTTGTGGACGGGGGGCGAGGACTTCAAGTGGCGCGCCACGCGAAAAGGCCTGCGCTGGGAAACCCCCGGGTTCGGCGGTGATTTCATCCTGAGGAATCGCCCTCCTTACGATGTGGGGAACGCCGCGCTGGCCTTGGCCGGGTTCCATCTTTTACGGTTGCGGGGTTTCGTGTCGGGCCCGCCGGATCCCCGGGCCGTGACGGAAACTTGTTGGCCGGGCCGGTTCGAGGTGGTGTCCCGTCGGCCGCTCGTCCTCCTGGACGGCGCGCACAACCCGGCGGGCGCCCGCCGCCTGGCCGAAGGGCTCCGGAAGGTCTATCCGGGGAGGAAGTGGATCGTTCTCAACGGATTTCTCGAGGACAAACGCTACGACGAATGTGTCCGGGCTTTGGCGCCTTGCGCCCGCGGGGCGGTGGTGACCCATCCTTCCTCTTCGAGGGCGGAACGGGGAGACCGGGTTGTGCGCGAGTGGGAAAGGAACGGCGTCAAGGCCGTTTGGATGCGGGATCCAGTACAAGCGTATCATCACGGCCGTCATGTCGCGGGGGAAGATGGCTTGCTGGTTTTCGGCTCGCTCTATCTTGTCGGTGAAATCAGGCGGCGATCGCGTTAAAGGACTTGCCCGCTCCCGCGCGACTCGACGCTGTCCGTTTCCTCCGCGCCGGGCGACAGGCCCCATTGCGTCCCCAGTAACAGCGCTTGGACGGCCATGAACTGGTGGCTGAAGGTGTATTCCGTCAGCCCCCAGACCAGCACGGCCGTGAACAGCCATGTCAGGGTGAGGTTGAGGGCCCGAGTTTCGGGGTCGGGCGGCCTCGACCGGAACGCCATCCAATAGAAGGCCGCGATCCAGAAAAGGTACGCCGCCAGCCCCACGAGGCCGTTCTGCACGGCCAGTTGCAAGAAATTGTTGTGCATATGGCCCACGGTTTTTTCGGTGGCTTTCCTTTCCTTATAAGCTGGATAAACCACCTCCAGGTTGCCCTGGCCGATGCCGAAGACCGGGTGATCCTTCAGGATGCGCAGGCCCGCCTTCCAGATGAGAACGCGTTCCATGTCCGAGGAACGGCTCCAACGCTCGTTCCGCTGGAGGAGATCCCAAACCCGGTCGCGTCCGCTCGAGGGCGCCAGGAAGAACCCGGCTCCTAACAGAAGCGGAACCAGGAGTAATGCCCTCCGGCGGGAGAAGAGGCACATCCCCAAGAGCCCCGCGGCGAAACCCAACCAGGCGCCGCGGGTTTGTGTCAGCCACAACGCGACCAGGTTGATCCCCGTGGCCAGCCACATCAGGCGGGCTTTGGGTTTCTGGACGAGGAAGTGGACGCCACACAAGCTCGCCACCATGAGGAGACCGCCGAAAACCATGTAGTGCCCCGAAAACGAGGAGATGCGGTCCTCGTTCCCGGCGACGTGCTTGAGGATCCCCCAAAGGCCGCAGATGGCCGTGCCCAACACGAACGCCTTGAGCGTTTGGCTCCTTTCCTTGAGCGCGAGAGACATGGCGGCGATGGGAAAAAGGGCGAGTAAGGTCAGATACTTGTGGGTGGTTTTGAGGCTTTCGGAGGGATTCACGCCCAGCCAAGCGCTCAACAAGATGGAGGCGAGCAATAGGAGTGTGGCCAATGAAAAGGCGTTCTTGAATCGGGGAATCCAAAGACGGGGGCGCTCTTTTTGGGCCCAGAGGGCGATGGCGACGTAGAGGGCGTTCTGAAGAACGATCGAGAAGGAGGCGGTGAAACTGAAAAACAGGAGGGCCGACTTCCAGAGGGGGGGCTTGGGGTCGTGGCGGGACATGTCGGCTTAACGGTCCGCGAGGAATCTCGGTGACAAGCCCGGATGGAAAGGGGAGGGACGCACGTTGAGCTTCCTTTCGGCTCGCGGAACGGATTCCTTCGAATTTCAAACGATTGTACTTGATTTGGATTGGCTTCAAGGCCGTTTTTCGTTGAAGGGCGGGCGCTGGGTTCATACAATAACGTCGGATTTCAGCCCGAAGGGCAGTTCCCTTACGCCTTCGGGACTTTCGGTTTCTGGACCGCGCCACTCGTGGGCGGCCCGGTTCCCGTCAAATGGGAGTTTTTCATGGCGAAGGTCGTTTTGAAGGCCGTCAGCAAGGTCTACGACAACAACATCGTAGCCGTCAATAACGTCAACATCGAAATTCAGGACAAGGAATTCCTCGTTCTCGTCGGGCCCTCGGGCTGCGGCAAATCCACCACCCTCCGCATGGTGGCGGGTCTCGAGGAATTGTCGAGCGGAGAAATCCGCATCGACGAGACGCTGGTCAACGATATCCCGCCCAAAGACCGGGACATCGCCATGGTTTTCCAGAACTACGCCTTGTACCCGCACATGAGCGTGTACGAGAACATGGCTTTCGGCCTCAAACTTCGCAAGTACCCGAAGGATGAGATCAAACAGCGCGTGCACGAGGCCGCCAACATCCTCGGCATCCAGGACCTTTTGACCCGTCGCCCGAAGGAGCTTT
>CAZSKE010000085.1:0-8180 GCA_964607325.1 uncultured bacterium
GCTTGGCTCTCCCAGTCGCGGAAAAACGCCACGAGTCGTTTTCTGGCCGAGGGTTTTCCGACCACGCAGGACGAGTTGTGGCGCTATACCGACCTGACGCCCCTGTTATCCATCCCTTTCCGCCATGACGTTCCGGCCAAGCTCCAAACCGTCGAATCCCTCATGAGCGAGGTGTTGGAAGTTCCCGGCGCAAGGCGCTTAGTGTTCGTGAACGGGCGTTACGTGCCGTTGTTGTCGTCGCCCGGAGCGCGCGTCAAAGGTTTTCGGCTCGTCAATCTTTCCTCGGCCCTGAAGGGCGGCTTCGAGCCTCCCCTCGACGCGTGGGATCAAGAGCCCCTGGGGAAGGCCTTCGCTTTTCTCAACACCGCGCTCTTCGAGGACGGGGCTCTGGTGACGCTCGACGCGGGCGTGGAGGTTCCGGAACCTCTGCATCTGGTGTTTCTCTCCTCCAACGCGGGGGAACCCAGCGAGTCCCATCCGAGAAACTTACTGCTTCTTGGGGAAGGGGCCAAAGCCACGGTGGTGGAAAGCCACATGGGGGGGCCCAATCTGCATTTTTCCAACAGCCTGACCCAGGTTTCCCTGGGACAGGGAGCGATCTTGAGCCACGCGCGTATCCAAGAGGAAAGCCTGTTCACCGGTTATTCCGTGGGCGCTTTGGCGGTTCGGTTAGGCAAGGACAGCCGACTTTGGTCGGGCCTGGCTTCCCTGGGAGGGCATCGGGTGAGGAACGAGGTGGTGGCGCGTTTTACGGAGCCCGGCGGCGAATGCTCGCTGGACGGCATTTTCCTGTCGAGGTGCCAACAACACGCGGACTGCCGAACCTTCGTGGACCACGCCGTGCCGGATTGTGTTTCCCACCAGGATTACAAGGGTGTTCTCGACGGGAAATCCACCGGCGTGTTCGACGGACGTGTCCTGGTCCGTGAAAACGCGCAGGGAACCGACGCGCGCCAATCGAACAAAAACCTGCTGATGAGCCAAGACGCCAAGGCGTACTCGAAACCGCAATTGGAGATCTACGCGAACGACGTGAAGTGCGCCCACGGCTCGGCCACGGGTCCCGTGGACCCGAACGCCCTTTTTTACCTCCGTTCCCGGGGATTCCCCCTGTTGGACGCTCGTCGGGCCTTGGTGCGCGCGTTTGTGGGCGAGGTGTTGGACCGTTTCCAACCGGCTTCCTGGATCGAAGCGCTGAAACACCGCACCCGGGATTGGCTGGTCCGCCCGGAAGACATAGGAGAGAACGATCATTTGGAATGACGCGCTAGGAATGAGAAGCGCGGAAAGATCCGCCTCGACCCTCCATGTCTTCACTTCGGAAGGAGTGGGATGAGGCGGCAGGTGGAAACGAGGGATCCGTCATGGACGAGAAAATGAAATCGAAGGCTGTTCCATTGGACGCCGGGGAGATCCGGAAGGAATTTCCCGTCCTTCGCCAGCTCGCGCACGGCAAGCCCCTCGTGTATCTCGACAACGCCGCCACCACGCAGAAGCCCCGGGCGGTCATCGAGGAAACATCGCGGTTTTACCGTGAGGACAACGCCAACATCCACCGGGGTTTGCATCTCTTGTCCGAGCGAGCCACCGCCGCCTACGAGGGAGTCCGGGAGAAGGTCCGGAAGCTCGTGAACGCCGCGTCGGCGCATGAAATCGTCTTCACCCGGGGGGCGACGGAATCCATCAATCTGGTGGCCGCCACCTGGGGACGGGCGAACGTGAGGGAAGGCGACGAAATCGTCGTTTCCGCCCTGGAACACCACTCCAACATCGTGCCTTGGCAGATGCTTTGCGAGGAGAAAAAGGCCCGTTTGCGCGTCCTCCCCATGACCGACGCCGGGGAACTGCGGTTGGAAGAACTGCCAGGATTGCTCCATGAAAGGACGCGCTTGGTGGCGGTGACCCAGGTGTCCAACGCCCTGGGAACGGTGACGCCGCTCCCGGAGATTGTGAAGGCGGCCCGATCGGTCGGGGCGAAAGTGCTGGTGGACGGGGCCCAGGGCATCAACCACTTGGGGGTCGACGTGCGGGCCTTGGACGCGGATTTTTACGCGTTCTCGGCGCATAAAATGTACGGACCGTCGGGCGTGGGCGTTCTTTGGGGTCGCGAGGAATGGTTGAACGCCATGCCGCCCTACCAAGGGGGCGGTGACATGATCGTCCATGTCACGTTCGAGGAGACGCGTTTCAAGAAGGCGCCGGAACGGTTCGAGGCGGGCACTCCCAACATCGCGGGTGTCATCGGTTTCGGCGCCGCGATCGAGTTTATGAACGCTTTGGGGATGGACCGGATCGCGGCGCATGAAACGGACCTGTTGGAGTACGGAACCCGAGCGCTTTCCCGGATCCCGGGCCTCAAACTCGTCGGTACGGCCAAGCGGAAAGCGGCCGTGCTTTCCTTCGTGTTGGATGGCATCCATCCGCACGATATCGGGACTCTTCTGGACCGCCAGGGCGTGGCCATTCGCGCGGGTCACCATTGTGCCCAGCCCGTCATGGATCGGTTGGGGATCCCGGCGACGGCCCGGGCCTCGCTGGCCGTCTACAACACCCGGGAGGACCTGGACGCCCTCGCGTCCGGTCTGGAGGAAGTCAGGAAGGTTTTTGGTTGATAAGGTGAGAATTTCCCTCACCCAGCCCCTCTCCCCCTGTGGGGCGAGGGGTAGTCCCCTTTCTCCTCTCCCTCGAGGGAGAGGGTAGGGTGAGGGTGATACCGCGCGGCCTGCCGCGCGAAAGCTAATTTTAGGCCGGCCGGGCCTTCCGAAGGTGCGCGATGTCCGAACATGACGACTTGTACCAGGAACAGATCCTGGAACACTACAAAAACCCCAGGAACTTCGGGGTCCTTCCGGGCGCCAACCGCCACGCCAGTGGCCACAACCCGTTGTGCGGGGACAAGCTGGTGGTGGGCCTCCTGTTGGACGATTCGGGAACCATCTCGGACGTGAAATTCCAGGGACAGGGTTGCGCCATTTCCAAAGCCTCGGCGTCCCTCATGACCCAGGCCGTCAAAGGTCTTACCCGGGTCGAGGCCGAAAAGCTGTGCGAGAGGTTCCTCAACCTCGTGACCGGAACCCAGGGGGAGGGGGACGATCTGTCCCACCTGGGAAAGCTGACGGCCCTGGCGGGTGTGAGGCAATATCCGGCGCGCGTGAAATGCGCCTCTCTGTGCTGGCACACCTTGAAGGCGGCGTTGGAGGGCGGGGACGCGGCGGTGACGACGGAATAAAGCGATGAGGAATTCGGAGTTGGGAACGACGCCCGGGCCCATCCCGATTCCGGATTTCTCAGGGTTGTTCTCCGAAGGAGGACGCCGGTGGCGAACGATGAGCCGATCGTACTGAAGCGCGACGTGGAGGCCGTGAGCTTTCCCCCGGGGATGGCCGTCCGCTTGAGCGCGGGAGAGAAGGTCGGCCTGATCCAGGCTCTGGAGGACGGTTTCAAAATCCAGAGGGACGACGGTCAACTGGCGCGTGTGGCGCTTGAGGACGCGGACGCCCTCGGCAAGGAGATTTCTCCCGAGGCCAAAACGCCTGGAACGGCCGGGACGAAATCCAGCGATCCGGTCGACGAACAAGCCGTGTGGGACGCCCTCAAGCTTTGCTACGACCCCGAGATTCCCGTCAATCTGGTGGACCTGGGGCTCGTTTATTCCTGCCAGGTGACGCCCGCTCCCCAGGGAGGAAGCCGGGTGGACGTGGTGATGACATTGACCGCCCCGGGGTGCGATATGGCTGACGTGATCAAGGCGGAAGCCGAGGAGAGAATCAGGAGCATCCCCGGCGTGACCCACGTCCGGGTGGAAGTGACGTTCGACCCGCCCTGGGACAAGTCCATGATGACGGAAGCCGCCCGATTGCAACTGGGCATGTATTGATTTTAGAGGAATAAAAACCCCTCATAAACACGTCCATGAACCACCCAGCGCACAAGGGTGCCGAATGAATGAAGGATTTTAACAAGGGTGTTTCTTTGTGCGCCCGCCCTTCGATAAACTCAGGGCCCGGAGTGGTTCGACGACACTCACCGCCCTGAGCCCGTCGAACGGGCGACACCGAAGGGGTGAATGGAGTGGTGAAATAGTGTTGTCAGCGTCTTTGAGCCGGCAAAGTTGATAAGATCATTACCGGTGTAAGTTTCGATACAATTCGCCCCTGGCCGATCAGGTTTTCCAACGAGGGAAAAACGGTGCCTGTGCAAGACAAGCGTGAGATACCCCACAACTACACCTCGGCGGACGACGAACAAGTCGTCCGCTTCCTGTTCGGCGCGCCCTTTTGGGAGGCCCTGGAACGGCTGAGGGAAAAACGCGTGACGGGCCGGTCGGCCCGCGTGCTCAACCGTTTTTTGGGGGACCTTTTCCTTTTGCGCCGGAACGCCTACCAATACCAGGAACTGTTGGATTCCTCTGAAACCCGCAAGAGTTGGTTCCGCGATTCCTCCCGGGATCTGGAGGTCGTGGAACGAAGCGCGGGCGCGGATCCGGATGTGCTTTACGTGCTCGACCGGTGCCGTGGGGCGCGTGAAGCCCTTCGCGCGGAATTGGACGACGCGTCCGCTTGGCGTTCCCGCGTCCGCGGTGAGCTTGGCTCGGTGGTGGGCGACGACCAAGTGAGCTTTGATCCTTTTTCCCTCACCGCGCACGCCACGGACGCCACGGACTGGCGTCTTTACCTGCCCCAGGCGGTGGTGTATCCCACGCAGGAAAAGCAGGTGGGGCCCCTCTTGTCCGCCATTGGGCGCTTGGGATTGAAGGCGATCCCCCGGGGAGCCGGAACAGGCTTGACGGGAGGGGCTGTGCCCGTCCGGCCCGGATGCGTCATGGTGAACCTCGAGAAGTTGAACCGCGTCCGGGGCATCCGTCCGATGACTTTCCAAACCGAGCGGGGGCCGGTGGAAGCCCGCGCGCTAGAGGCGGAAGCAGGTGTCATCACCGAGGACGCCATCCAGGCCGCCGAGAAGGAGGGGTGGGTTTTCGCGACCGATCCCACGAGTTCCTGGGCTTGCACCTTGGGCGGTAACTTGGCGGAAAACGCGGGCGGAAAAACAGCCGTGCTTTGGGGAACCGCCATCGATAACGTGCTTTCCTTCCGCCTGGCCCGGCCGGATGGAAAAAGCGTCACCGTCAAGCGCGTCAACCATCCTTTACGCAAGATCCGGTTCGACGACACGGTGGAGTTCATCGTGGAGGACTCCCTGGGGAAGGAAATCTCCCGAATCGCCCTGAAGGGGGACGAAATCCGCCGGAAGGGATTGTGGAAGGACATCACCAACAAGGCGCTGGGGGGCGTGCCGGGTCTGCAGAAGGAGGGTTGTGACGGTGTCATCACCTCCGCCGAGTTCGTTCTCCACAAACCCTACCCGCTTCTCGCGACCGCTTGTCTGGAGTTTTACGGCAAGGATTTCGACGAGGCCAGCCGGGTGATTTTGAGCCTCTCCCGGGAATTCGAGAACAAGGGGGCCGAGACCCTTCAGTCCCTGGAGCATTTTGACGAGGAATATGTTCGCGCCATCGACTATCGCGCGAAGTCCGCGCGCGGGGAAAAGCCCAAGGCCGTCCTGCTCCTGGACTTGGTGGCTCCCGACGGCCCCGCCTTGAAGGCCGGACAACAACGCTTGGAAAACCTGGTGGAGCGGCATCCTGGAACCGACTTGTTCTTCGCCCAGGGCCCGGCCGAAGGGGCGCGGTTTTGGGCCGATCGAAAACGCTTGGGGGCCATCGCGCGTCGCACCAACGCCTTCAAACTCAACGAGGACGTGGTCCTTCCGTTGGAATCCCTTTCCGAGTACGCGCGATGGATCGAATCCATCAACCTGGAGGAGGAAAGATTCAACCTTTCCAAGGTGGTGGAGACCTTACGCGAGCGTTTGCGGGAGGACGGGGATGACGAGGACGCCGCCGCCCTGGCCGCCAAGCGTCCGGCCGCCCAGAAACGCCTGGATCACGCCCTGGCGGAGATCGAGAAAACAAGTCGTTCGGCCCTCCGGGAGGGACGGTTGTTGGAGGAACTCCTGCGGGACCTGGAGGAGCTTTACAGGGGCCATGAGGGGCTCGGGGCTGAGTTGAGGAAGCTGGCCACCGGGGTGCGGGGTCAACTCCTCGTGACGGCCACCCATATGCACGCGGGCGACGGCAACGTGCACGTGAACATTCCCGTGCTTTCCAACGATCGATGGATGATGCGGAGGGCCTCGGCGTTGGCCGACACCGCCATGCGCAAGGCCGTCAAACTCGGAGGGTCGGTGTCGGGCGAGCACGGCATTGGCGTCACCAAGTTCAAGCATCTGGACGCTTCCCGGCGCGCCGCGATGGAGGATTATCGGCGGCAAGCCGATCCGACCGGATTGATGAATCCCGGGAAGCTCTGCGACTCCGAGGCTGCCGAGGCGGTTTTTACGCCGTCCTTCAACTTGCTGGAACTGGAGGCGCGCATCCTCCAACACGAATCGCTTTTCGAGCTCCTCGATAAAATCGCCCGATGCGTTCGATGCGGAAAATGCAAGCCCGATTGCTGTGTTTTTCACCCGGAAGGCGGGTTGTTCTACCATCCACGCAACAAGAACCTAGCCTTGGGAGCCGTCATCGAGGCCTTGTTGTGCGACGCGCAAAGATCCCGTTCCGTCCGGTTCAAGTTTCTCAAGGACCTCGCCGACATCGCCGATCATTGCACCCTGTGTCACAAATGCCTGAAACCCTGCCCGGTGGACATCGACACCGGCGAGATCACGCTTCTTGAGCGGCGCATTCTCGCCGCTCGACACGTCATCAAAAAGCCCCCGGCGGTACGGTTGGCGCTGGCGTTTCTGGTCTCGCGCTCCCGTTGGACCACCAAGACCTTCCGGTTCGTGGTTTTGGGCGCGGGCGGCGTTCTCCAACGATGGGCGTCCCGAACGATGGCCTGGGTGCCGGGCTTATGGAACCGACCGCGCCGGGCCCCGATCGGCTATCTCAAATCGCCGCTTCCCAAGCCCCATCGCGGAATCTTGAGCGATTGTTTCCCGAAACAAGCGGGGCATCAGGCGGTGTTCCTCAAACCGCCGGGAGAAGCCGTCAAAACGGTTTTCTACTTCCCGGGATGCGGGTCCGAACGGCAGTTTTCCGACGTCGGCCGCGCCGCGTTATACCTCCTGCTCAAGACCGGGCACCAGGTGGTTTTACCGCCGCCGAATCTGTGTTGCGGGTTTCCCGTAAAGGCCAACGCGGACTCCCGGCATGGGCGCATGGCGCTGGCCAACACCATTCTTTTCTCCCAGATCCGCGAGATGTTCCGCTTCCTGGAGTTCGACGCGGTGGCCCTGACATGCGGCACTTGCCGCGAGGCGCTTTTGGAGATGAGTTCGGAGCAGATCTTCGCCGCTCCGTTACGAGACGTTTGGGCGCTGGCCATCGAGGCCGGTCTGAAAATGGAAACCCAAGGCGTGGCGCTTTACCACAAACCGTGCCACGATTCTCTCCAAAACCGAGTGGACACCCTCGCTTCGATGGCCGGATTGAAATTGCGCGCCGTGCCGCATTGTTGTTCGGAGGCGGGGACCCTGGCCTTGAGCCGACCCGATATCACCGGGGCCATGTTGGATAAAAAGTCGCAGGCGCTCCGGGAAGCCATCGCCGAAACGGGCGCTCGAAAAATACTGACCAACTGCCCGAGCTGTCTGCAGGGCCTGGGGCGTCAGGAAGCCCTCGGCGTTCAGCCCACGCACTTGGTCGTGGAACTGGCCGAAAGGACCGGCGGCGCGGAATGGAAAAAAGAACTGACGGAACTGTTGAAGAACGCCGAATTGGTGAATATTTAATCATTGAAACGCTCGGTGAGTGGCTCGACGTGGTTCGTCACCCCGGCGAAGTCGGGACCGCGCCGAAGGGCGACAGCAAGGGGTCAAGCCTCACAATTCACAATTAGGAAATCACTCAACGATCAGCCCTTCGACAAATCCCTATTTGTAACTGGGATGCAGGGGATTCAGGGGATACAGCTAAACATAGGGGCCTGAGGCGCGCTCCTTCGGAGCGCATTCAAAGAGCCTGTCGCCCTATTCGCAAACATTCCTGCGGAACCTTTGCTCCTCTGGCTCCAGGCTCTTTTCGCGGCTTTCTACGTTCGCCGCTCCTCAGTCCCCTCCGCCACCCCCCACACCAAGGGGTCAGGCCTCACAATTCACAATTTGAGAATCGAGAATCG
>CAZSKE010000086.1:0-5208 GCA_964607325.1 uncultured bacterium
TGAGATTTACCAATGTTACATGGTAAAACCGTCAACCGAAGTCGTGACTTCTACAACTTGGCGATCATCGCCATGATTATTGCGCCAGTGAACTTTCATATTACGGACCGACCAGCCGCGAATAGCGAACGGGTGGCGCGCATCAAGAAAGTGATTTCTGGTGAATACAAGCCAAAAGGATTGATGGATATCTATTATGGGCCTCTGGATACTGAAACAGCGCGGGGATTGGCTCCCGCTTCATACTTCCCGTCGATTTATAGTGATAAGAGGAAGAAATAGTATCGGTCTATTTTAAATGCGCTCGCTTTTTTGGACCGCTTTTTGAAATCGTGATCATCTTGGCATTACCAAAACACTATCCACAGCAAATTGAGAACTGTTTTAGGGTGTTTAGCCGGATCGGTCACGACCCAATCGCCTTCCCCACCGTCTCCTTCATCGCCTCCGCGGCGGTTGACAACGCCGCGCCTTTCCTCCAAGCCAGCGATAAAGTCCTCGTGGGTTTGGGCGGCGCCAGCTCACTGTAGGCCAACCCGGACGCCTTCCGCACCATTCGCGGCACCAGGCTGACGCCCATCCCGGCGCCTACCAGGGCCTGTACCGTCTCGATTTCCCCGCTCTCGAAAACCACCTTCGGCTCCAACCCCGCTTTTCGGAAAAGGTCCAAAACGATCTGGCGGAAACCGTGGCCTGTTTTCATCAGAATGAACGGTTCTTCGGACAAGGCTTTCAATGTCAGCCGGTTTTTCCCCGCCAAAGGATGACGGGGAGGAAGGGCCACCAACAAGTCCTCGGTGAACAGGGCTTTTTGTTCCAACGCCGGGGTGACACCCGCCTCATCCAGGATCGCCAGGTCCACTTCGCCGTTTTCCAGGCATCGAGCTAATCCCGGCGAGGATTCCTCACGCAACTGCACTTGAATCTTCGGATGGTTTTTACGAAAAACCGCCAGAACCTTGGGAAGCAGGTGGGCCCCCGTTGTGGGCAGGCAACCGAGCGTCACGCGACCCAGGGAAAGACCGCTCAAGCGTTCCGCGTCGCGCCGAGCCGATTCCATCTCGACCATGATGGCCCGCGCGCGCGGAAGGAAGGCCTCCCCACGCGCCGTCAAACGCGCGCCCTTCTTGGTGCGCTCGAACAAGGGGCCTGCCAGTTCATTTTCCAGCTTGGCGATCTGGATGCTGAGGGAAGGCTGGGACACCGCGCAGGCGCGGGCCGCCTGCGTGAACCGACCAGTCTGGGCCACGGCCAGAAAGTAACGAAGCTGGTGCGTCTCCATCTAACGCTCCCCTTAACAAAGGCCGATAACGGTTATCGGCGACAGAGTGATTGAGCTTCATATATAGTATAAAACTATGAATATTATAATATCTATATCTTTTACAAATACGCCTTCAAGTCGTATCTTTTAATTGCACTCCACTTTCAGAGGTCTGTCATGGCCAAAGGCACGCTTTACAACAAAGTCTGGGACGCCCACGTGGTGGACAAATTGCCCACGGGGCAGATCCAGCTCTTCATCGGGCTCCACTTGATCCACGAGGTCACCAGTCCCCAGGCCTTCGATATGGTGGCCGAGAAGGGTTTGAAAGTAGCCTATCCCCAACGCACCTTCGCCACCGTGGACCATATCGTCCCCACGCAAAGCCAGGCCCGCCCCTTCGCCGACGCCCAAGCCGAGGCCATGATGCAGGCCATCGAGAACAACGTAAAGAAGTTCAACGTGTCGTTCTTCAACTTCAAGAGCGGCAACCAGGGCGTGGTGCACATCGTCGGGCCCGAGCAGGGCCTGACCCAGCCGGGCATGACGGTGGCCTGCGGCGACTCTCACACCTCGACCCACGGCGCGTTCGGGGCCCTGGCCTTCGGCATCGGCACCACCCAGGTGCGGGACGTGTTGGCCACCCAATGCCTGGCCTTGGACCCCATGAAGGTGAGGCGCGTCGAGGTGAACGGGACACTCAAACCGGGTGTGTACGCCAAGGACGTGATTCTGTACATCATCCAGAAGCTGGGCGTCGAGGGAGGCATTGGCTACGCTTACGAGTTCGCGGGCCAAGTGTTCGACCGCATGAGCATGGAAGAACGCATGACGGTCTGCAATATGGCCATCGAGGGCGGCGCGCGCATCGGTTACGTGAACCCGGACGAAACCACCTTTGCCTACCTGAAGGGCCGCCCATACGCCCCGCCCGCGGACCAGTGGGAAAAGGCCGTGCAATACTGGAAGAAGGTGGCGTCGGACAAAGACGCCCAGTATGACGACAAGGTGGTTTTCGACGCCGCCGACATCGAGCCCGTGGTGACCTGGGGCATCAACCCCGCCCAATCCGTGGGAGTTTCGAAATCCCTGCCTTCGCCGGAGTCCTTCGCGGGCAACGCGCGCGCCTCGGTCGAACTGGCCTACAAACACATGGGCCTGCAGCCTGGTTCCCCCATGGCTGGAACGCCCATCCAAGTGGCCTTCATCGGGTCGTGCACCAACGGGCGCATTTCGGATCTGCGGGAAGCCGCCAAGGTGCTGAAGGGCCGCAAGGTGTCCCCTTCGGTGCGGGCTTTCGTGGTGCCCGGTAGCCAGAAGGTGAAGGCTGCCGCCGAGCAGGAAGGCTTGCACGAGGTGTTCAAGGCCGCCGGGTTCGACTGGCGCGAGGCCGGTTGCTCCATGTGCCTAGCCATGAACCCCGACAAGTTGAAGGGGAACGAGATGTCCGCGTCAACTTCGAACCGAAATTTCATCGGGCGACAAGGGTCGAAGACCGGCCGCACGCTCCTCATGAGCCCCGCCATGGTGGCGGCCGCGGCCGTCGCGGGGAAAGTCGTGGATATCCGGGAGATGCTTTGAACGGAAATATGACTTCGGAATGAGGAATGAACCGAGGAGACAGTCATGAAAGAGATTAAAAGCATCACGGGAACCGGCGTGCCGGTCGCGGGAAACGACATCGACACGGATCGCATCATCCCGGCCCGCTATCTGAAGGAGATCACCTTCTCGAACATGGGCCGTTACCCCTTCTACGACGAGCGTTTCGGGGAGGACGGACGCCCCAAGGGCCATCCTTTCGACGACCCGAATTTCCAGGGCGCTTCGATACTCCTGGTGAACCAGAACTTCGGGTGCGGCTCCTCGCGTGAACACGCACCGCAAGCCCTCATGCGTTGGGGTGTCCAGGCCATCGTGGGGGAATCCTTCGCCGAGATCTTCGCGGGCAACTGCACCATGCTGGGCATCCCGGTGGTAACGGTGTCCTCCGAGACCGCGGCTCAACTGCAGGCTTTGGCGCGCAAAGCTCCGCGCATCCGCTTGACGGTGGATTTGGAAAAGAAAGCCGTCCGGATCGAGAACGGCGAAAGCGTCCCCTTCCAGATGCCTGAACCCAAGCGCCAGGCCCTTTTATCCGGCACCTGGGATTCCACGGGGTTGCTCCTGGCCAACGCGTCCAAGACCGCCGAAACCGCCAAGCGCCTGCCTTATCTATCGGGTTTTTAACCGCTGCAATCGCCTGTTTTTCACTCCAAGTTCACCAAGTGATTCTTTCGGCTCCTCACCTTGGTGAATTTGGAGTGCGTTATTTAGGTGTGCGTCATTCGTGGCGAAAATTGTTGTTTGGGCGGCTGCCCTTCCGGTGGTGTAATACCCTGTCACCCTATCCAGGAGGCCATCCATGGACAGCCTGAACCAAACCCACGCCGAGCCCATCCATTTCGAGATTCACCCACCGTGAAGGTTTCCCTGCCCGCGGGCCGGTCCATCTTCGCCGATGGCGGGGCCATGCTGGCTTCCACCGCCAATATCAAGATTGAGGGCGAGATGAAAGGCGGCCTTCTGGGCGGCCTGGCCCGGAAATTCCTTCGCGGGGAAACGTTCTTCTTCCAGACCCTCAAGGCCGAAAACAAGGTCGGCGAGGTTCTTCTGGCTCCCCCGCCCCCCGGCGAGGTCCGCATCCTCGAGCTCGACGGAAGCTTGGAATGGTTCGTGCAGAAAGGAAGCTTCCTGGCGGCCTCCCAGACCATCGCGCTCGAAACCAAGACCCAAAACCTCGTCCAGGGCCTTTTTTCCGGCGAGGGTTTCTTCATCAGCCGGATCAAGGGACATGGCACCCTCATCCTGAATTCGTTCGGGAGCATGCACGAAATGAGCCTGGCAGCCGGGGAGGAATATGTGGTCGACAACGGCCACTTGGTGGCCTGGACCTCCACCACCCAGTACAAGATCGCCAAGGCCTCCAAAGGTTGGATCAACACCATCACGTCCGGCGAGGGTTTTGTTTGCCACTTCAAAGGGCCCGGCACGATCTTGATGCAGACCCGCAATCCTGGGGCCTTCGGCCATTGGCTTTCCTCATACCTTCCAACGCGAAACGGATAGTTCGTTTCGACACGGAATGTGGCCTGGGGGCGCAACCCGGCGTTCCTGATTCGACATTCCTCATTTTTAGGAGTTTGTTTTGAAACCGACTTACGGCGCGGCCGTATTCCTGCGCGAACCCAAGGGGATCTCGCGCCCCGCCGAGGTGACTTTCGACCTAGGCGCGATGAAGATTCGTTCAGACGATGTCGAGGATTCCTGGGATTACCGGCGCCTGAGAACCGCGGCCGCGGGCGACGATAGCCAGTATCTCCTCATCACGCCTGACACCCCGGACGGCCCTTTCGACAGCTTGGTCACGCGCGATCCGGCGTTTTTCGCGGAGCTCGCCCAACACCTCCCGGGCGATAAATCCAGATTCCTCCATCAATTCGATCGCGAGCGCTCCGGCGTCGTTTCACGGAAATGGAGAACCCTCGCGCTGGCCGGTCTCGCCTTGGCCGCGCTGTTGACGGGCGCCTGGTACCTGATGACCCATTGGGCGGTCAAGGAAATCGTCAAGCGAACGCCGATCTCCGCGGAAGTCGCCTGGGGCGACGCCATGTCTTCCCTCGTCCTCCAGGGCAAAAATCCGTTGAGGGAGGGTCCGGCTTTCGAAGCGGCCAACGTGATTTGGGCGCGCCTCGTCGAGGCCGCCAAGGCTGAAAACCCCGGATATCCTCTCACGCTCCACGTCGTGGATGACCCCATGGTCAACGCTTTCGCGATGCCGGGAGGTCATGTGGTGTTGATGACGGGATTGATGCGCAAGGCGGATTCCCCCGAGGAAGTGGCCGGTGTGCTGGCCCACGAGATTCAGCACGTCTTGAAACGGCACGTGGCGGCTCGCGTCGCGC
>CAZSKE010000086.1:5218-7153 GCA_964607325.1 uncultured bacterium
CCTTTTGATCTCCTCGGTGACCGGCCGCGGCGGCCTTTCCAGCGTCACTATGACGGCCCAACAACTCGGCGAGTTGTCTTACAGCCGCGAGCAGGAATCCGTCGCCGACCGGGAAGCGATTCGGTTGATGGCGATGGCCGGATTGCCGCCCGGAGCCCTCGTGGATATTTTGAGGAAGATGGATCCTAAAAGTTCCTTGCGATTGCCTTCTTTCCTCTCCACCCACCCCCAAGGGGAAACCCGCCTCAAAACCCTTGAGTTGAACGCCGCGAAATGGAAGCCGGAAAAAACCCATCCCTTGGGAATCTCCTGGCCAGAAATCCGGAAAAGCCTGGGTGAAACACTTTGAGGCCTGGTTTCGTGGACCTTCACGTTCACGGCTTCCGGGGTTGTGACGCCCAAAGCCACAACCCTCGTGAAATCCTGCGCCTGGCGAAGCTCTTGGGGCGTGAAGGCTTGGCCGGATTCCTTCTGACCTATGTCAGCGCCCCACGTGAATCCCTTCTGCGTTCCCTGCGGGCCGCCCGCGAAGCCTTCCAACGCCAATCCAGCGATCAAGGCGCTCGTTTATTAGGCGTGCATCTGGAAGGCCCCTTCTTGAACCCCGAACGAAGGGGAGCCCATCCTTTATCGGCCTTGCGCACGCCTTCCCTCCCGGAAACGCGATCTTGGCTGGACGTGGCGGGCCCTTTGCTCAAGATCGTCACCCTCGCGCCAGAACTTCCCGGCGCGGAATCGGTCGTTCGATTTCTGACCGGCCAGGGGGTGCGTGTCCAGATGGGCCACAGCTCCGCGACGGAGACGCGCGCGCGGACCGCCCTCCGTTGGGGCGTTTCGGGCGTCACCCATCTTTTCAACGCCATGGGCGCCTCGAACCGCAAAAACCCGGGGCTGGCCGGAATGGCCCTCCACCAGGAATCCTTGTTCACCGAGCTCATCGGGGATGGAGCCCACGTGTCGGACGATCTATTCCGCTTGACGCTCCGCATACGACCCTTGGCGCGCTTGATCCTGGTGTCGGATACCTGCGCCGCGTCGGGTTATTCGCCCGGTCGCCGCGCGTCTTTCGCCGGGGGCGCGGTCACGACCGCGCCCGATGGGTCGATACGACGAAAGGATGGCGTCCTGGCCGCTTCGGGGCTTTCCCTTCCCCGAGCCGTTCATCGACTGATTCAAAACGGTCTCCTCCATGAAAACCAAGCGCAACTCCTCGCCCGCGCGAACCCTTTGTCCTACTTGAACCCCCGCGTCCCCTCCTCTTGGCTCTAAAATTAGCGACAAACCGGCGCTCTTTTGGGACAAATCGCACTAAAATGCGTTGTCTTGTTCAACGTATTTCCCGTTCTCACGGAGGCTTTTCCATGCGGATCTGTCTCGTCTGGCTAGCGCTGTTGGTTATTCTCACCTTCACGCGTGTCACCGCGGGCGACCTGCCGAGCATTCGACAACAAAACCAGTTCAACGAGGAAACGAGGGTTTGGGTCGAAGCGATCGAGGCGGTCAAAGCGTCGGGTCAATCGGTCTCGTATTACAACGACGGGAGCGATCCCGCCTTGGAGCGACTTCAAAGCATCACCGGTCCCTTCCTGCCCTTGGACAAGGTGGAATACGCCTGGATCGGAAACGACGGCACTTTCGGGCTGAAGTTCAAGAAAAAACACCGCATCGACATCCCGTTGAAGAACGGCGGCTACATCCGAGTGAAATTCGACGATCAGGAATTGCAAGGCGAGCTGATCGAGGCCAAGACCATCCAAAAAAGCATCCCTTTGAAGGTCATGGTTTTTTGGGAACCCCGCACCATGCAGATTGATAAGCTTGGCCCCAACCGGAAATCCACCGTGAACAAAATGGGAAGAGTCCTGGGATTGTTACCCCATATCGTGGCGCTGGCCTATCTCGCCGGGGTGACGCTCGGCGAGGTGTTGACGACGT
>CAZSKE010000086.1:7163-8125 GCA_964607325.1 uncultured bacterium
CGTTCCTTACGCGGCTCCGCAATTGGATGGCATGGGGGCCTCCGAAAATCAGCGGCTGGTCATGGAATTACTGCGGTTGGACGACTCCTTGTTGCCCGAGCGCTTCTTGAACAACGAGGAATAATCACGCCTCGTTTCTTTTCTGCTGGCGACGCGTTTTTGCGATAATATTTTTCATGTCCACGCTCGGATCAATGGAATCCCCCCCTTCAACTCTTTCATGGCGATGGTTGGCCCTCGCGCTTTTGGTGTTCACGGCGCAGGCCGCTCCCCGCCTTTGGACCGATTCGCTGGTCAACGACGAGGCCTGGGAGATCACCAACGGATATTGCTACTTAACCCAAGGGGAAACGCGCAACGGGTCCAATTACATCCACCCACCCCTTCTTCCGGCCTTGCATGCCTTGCCGTTGTTGGCCCTCCCGTTGAAGGAACCGCCTCGGAACCTGGACGGGGAAAACAGGGCTTATGTCTTCTTTTATCTTCTCAATCCCGGTCACCTTTCGGCCATGACCCTTTGGCCCCGCATGATTTCGCTATTGTTCAGCCTGGGAATCGGGTGGCTTCTTTTTCGCGCCACCCGACGCGACGCTCCAATCGTTGGTTCGATGGCGCTCGCCCTCTGGGCCTTCGAACCGAACCTGTTGGGCTGGGGCACCATCGCCAAAACGGACAGTGGCGCCGTTTTCATGACCCTGGCGGCCGTGGATTCCTTCTCACGAGCCCTTCGAAACCCCTCCGGTCGAAATTCAATCCTCGCCGGGGTGCTTCTGGGGGCCGCCTTGACATCCAAATTGACCCTTCTTTTCCTTCCCTTCGCTTTATGCACCATTGATTTTCTTACGCCGGGGGCAACCCCCTCTCGGGGGGGACGTTGGATTCGTATCGTGTTGGGAGGCGCCCTTTGTATTCATCTGCTTTACGCCCCGGCCATATTCCAAACCGGAAATCTCCTGGCGCCC
>CAZSKE010000087.1:0-8111 GCA_964607325.1 uncultured bacterium
TGAAGCCGGACCACGGTGGGATTGAAGTCTGAAAGCGTCAGGTCCACGTCCTTGACCCGCGTCTTCTCGCGAATCGACTTATCAACGGCTTGCGCCAAGGACGGGTATCGACCGAGGACTTCCCCGTAAGGAAGTCCCAAGGCCTTGTCGGGCGGGATCCTCAACATCCGCGACGCGGCTTGGTTGAAGGTGGTCAGATTCCCTTTCAGGTCCACCACGATCAATCCGTTTTCCATGGATTCGAGGATGTAATCGTTATGGGCCTGGAGTTGTTCCGTCATGTCGTTGAACGCCGCGGCCAAGGCGCCCATTTCATTGACCGCTTCCACATGCACACGGGAGCTGAAGTCGCCCACCGCCACCCGGCGGGAAGCCATGGAAAGATCCTTGAGGGGAGCGACCAGACGCCTTCCGAAAAAGAACAACAACGCCCCACCCACCCCCAGGCAGACCAATCCCAGAAAGAACAGGATCCGGGAGAACCGGCGCAAGCCCGCCACGAAATCGGCGCTGGCCTCCACCCCCAGGATCGCCGAGGGAACGCCTTTCTTCACGCCGAGGCTCTCGTACGCCACCTTGTAAACAAAACCATCCCGGCCCTGGTACAAGCCCGAAACCGAAGGGACGCCTTGGACGCATTTCGAGAACGGCTCCGGATCCAATTGGAGCATCCAATAGGGTTCTCGGAAATCGTATTTTCCCCTGGCGTCCACCAGAACATGGCCATTGAGATCGAGCAGGAAGACGTTCTCGGCGCGCGACAATTCGCGCTGACGCTCCAAGGTTCCGCGATACTCCTCGTAAAGCTTTCCCTTTCCATCGAGGTACGCGACCCACTCCGGACGGATGGATTGTGTCGCCATCCGAGCCAAAGCCGAAAGACGGTTCCCCATCTCCGTTTCGAATGTTTTCTTGGACAGGTAATAGGCGAAAGCGCCGTAAACCGTCAGGACCATGAGAACCGCGAATAAGGTGCGGCTGACCAGTTCGGCTAAAACTTTGCCCCGGAAGGCTTGTTTGGGTTGGGCCATGCCATAACCGCTTGGTGGGTGATTTTTGACAGCCAGACTTCCAGATGACTGAATTATAACACTTGGGGGGGATTTGTGAGATATCTGACAACGCCATTAATCACAGTCAAATCTATGACTTACAAACATGGACGTTTATAAACATCCCATCCGACCTCTAATCGTTTGTCCGGCCCGCATCCGGAAAGGACCACCCAGCCCCGAACCCACCGCGACCCTCACGCCTTCAGGGATCCGACGAGGTTGCTCTTCGGCGCGAAGCGAGCTCCGAGGCCGCTCGCCACCACGGAGGAAAGCAGGCGACTGTAACGCTCCTCCTCCATGTCGACCGCGGGTATCCCGTGATAAATCCTGTCCAGGACATAATGCACCAGCCCACCCATGTAGGCGTAAAGCAACGCGCGGCATTCCTCCTCACCGCCCGGTTGGATCATTCCGCGCCGTACGGCTCCCGAGGCGAAATCGCGGACATACCTTCGAAGAATGCCGTGAAAGAGTTCCCCCACCTGGGTTCTCTTGACCCCTTCCGATACCAGGATGAGCAGGTGCTGTCTGCCCTCCGGGCGACGGACCGATTTGAAGAACCCGTCCGCCAACCGCTTCAGGGCGCCTGACAAGTCTTCGGCTCGCAGGGCTCCATCGATCAGCTTGTCGTGTTCATCGGCGCGGAGCCGCAAGATTTCCGTGAGAATCGCTTCCTTCGATTGGTAGTAATGGTACAGGGCGGCCTTGGTAACGCCCATGGCCGTGGCGATATCTTGCATGGTGGTTTCACCGTATCCCCGCTCGGCGAACAATTGGCGGGCCGTGGCGAGAATGCGCGATTCCTGGGCCGCCCTTTTAAGCGGGTCACACTTCCTCACGATGTCTTCCCCGCCGCGTCAGGGATCCCTCGTCCGGAGTCCGGCGCCTCGTCCGGCAATCCCAAACGGCGCCGGAACCACAACCGAAGGTCGTCCACGTAACCGTAGATCGCCGGAACCACCAGCAACGTCAGGAACAACGAGCTCACCAGCCCGCCGATCTGGGCCCAGCCCATGCCGGTCCGGTACGCGCCAACCTCGGAGAAGTTGACCACCATGGGCACCAGCCCCATGAGCAGGGCGAGGGTGGTCATGAGGATGGGGCGCAATCGAACACGGCCGGCTTCCACGATGGCTTCCGTACGCGGCATTCCCTCGCGCCGCTTCTGCAGGATGAAGTCCACCAGCAGGATCGAGTTTTTCGTCACCAAGCCCAGCAACATGAGCATGGCGATCATGCTGAAGATGTCCAACTGCTGGCCCGTGATCCATAGCGCGAAGAACGCCCCCACGATGGCCATGGGGATGGCCATCATGATCGTGACCGGGATGATCGGGGACTCGTAAAGGCTGGCCAGGATCAGGTAGGTGAACACGAGGGCCAGGAGCACGGCCAAAAGCATGCTCACGACCATGTCCGACATGTCTTCCGCCTGCCCCACGAACTCGTAGGAGCCCCCCTCCGGTTTCTTCATGTCCTTCAGGACCTTCTCGGCTTCGTTCAGCACGGTGCCCAGCGCCCCGCCTTTCGCGAGTTGGCCCGTGACCTGGATGTAGCGCGCGCGCTTGTAGCGGTTGATTTGGGAAGGCCCGAGGCTCTCCACGCCCTCCGCCACGTCCGAAAGCCGTACCATGCGGCGGTTCTGGTTCGGCACCAGCACCCGCCGGAACTGCTTCTCCAGGTCGCGCTGGTCCGGTTGGAGCCGCACGCGGATGTCGTATTCCACGTCGTTTTCCCGGAACTTGCCGGCCACCACCCCGTCGGTCTGCGCGCGCAACTCGTTGCCGGCCTCCACGCCCAATACGCCCATGACCTTGAGTTTTCGGGAATCCATCCGGGCCTGGAATTCGGTTTTTCCGCCATCGTAGTTGGAGACGACGTCCGTCAACCCCGGCACCTTTTTCAGCTCCTCCTTGACGCGGTCGGACCACTCCACCAGGTCCGGATAGGAGGCCCCCTTCAGGTTCAACGTGAACGGCGCTTGGCTGAGGACCGGGTTGTAATTGCCCAGTTGCGGTTGGAGTTCCTTCTGGTAGGGCTCCAGCTCCTTCCTCAGGTTTTCCATGAAATCGGACGTGCCGACCCGTCTTTTTCCCTCGTCCTTCAGTTGGATGAAGACGTTCGCCGAGTTCTCCCCGCCGGCGCCCGACGAACTTCCCACCATCCCGCCCGCAACCTCCACTTCGGGGTGCTTCAGGATCAGGTTGCAGATCTTTTCGGTTTTTTCCCGCATGGCCGCCAAGCTGGTGCCCGGCGCCGCTTTGAGGCTCATCACCATCATCCCCGTTTCCATCTTCGGCATGAGGGAGAGCGGAATCCACTTCACCAGCCCGATGCTCGCCAGGAAAACGACGGCCGCGGCGATCACCACCTTCGCGCGATGCCGGATACAGCCTCGAACGATGCCGACGTATTTGCTTTCAAGCCGGGTCTGGAAGCGGTCGAACGCGTCCAGGATGGCGTTGCTTCCCCCCTTCTCATGGCCGGGCTTGCGTTTGGGCACGATGTACGCCGACATCATGGGTCCCAGGGTCACGGCCACGAGGAACGAAACACCGACCGCGAAACAAAGCGTCAGCCCGAATTCCTTGAAGAACTGCCCGACCATGCCCTTCATGAACGCGATGGGCATGAAGACCGCGATGATGACGGCCGTGGTGGCCACCACGGCCATCAACACCTCGAGGGTGCCTTTCAGGGCCGCCTTCTTGGCTTCCAGGCCCTCTTCCATGTGACGCCAGATGTTTTCCCGCACCACGATGGCGTCGTCCACCAGGAGTCCCACCGAAAGGGAAAGCGCCATCAGCGTCAGGACGTTGAGCGTGAAGCCGAAATACTGCATGGTCGCGAAGGCCCCCAGGAACGACACGGGAATCGACATCAGGACGATCAACGCCGAGATCCCGCTCCCCAGGAACAAGTACACCACCAGCATGGTCAGGATGACGGCCACCACGATGGCCTCCACGACGTTGTTCAGGATGGTGATGATCATCCAGGCGTTTTCCATGGCCACGCTGAGTTTCGGGGAACCGGGCGCGTCCTGGTACTCCTTGTTCAACGCGTCCTTGAGCGCGAGGACATTCTGCACCACCTCGACGGTGTTGGTGCCGGATTGCTTGAAGACGATCAGGGCGATGGCCGGGTTTCCGTTCATATTGAAGGCGTTCTTGGGTTCCTCCTCGCCGTCCACCACCGTCCCCAGGCGTCCCACCGGCACCGCCACGTCGGATCCCGCGAAATTGACGACCGTTTGCCGGATGCGATCCGTGTCCCGGTATTCGCCGATGGCCCGGAAGATCAGGTTCTTGTCGCCCCGTTCCACCTTGCCGAGCGGCACATTCTGACTGTTGGCGCCGATGCGCCCCGCCACGGAGGCGACCCCGATCTGGTACTCGTTGAGCTTGTTGCGATCCAGGAGCACCTGGATCTCGCGCTTGGCGCCACCCATCACGTAGATGGAACCCACTCCCTTGACCTGCGAGAACCTGGGTTTCAGGATTTCGTTCGCCAAGTCGTAGGTTTTGACCATCGGCAGGTCGCTTTCGAGCGTGAGGATGACGACGGGCTGGTCCGAGGGATCGAACCTGCGGATCGTCGGCTCGTCGATGGCGGTGGGGAGTTGTCGGCGGACCAGAGCGATCCGGTCGCGCACTCGCCGTTCGGCGTCCTTGGCGTCGGTTTCCAGCGTGAATTGGATGGTCACTTGGCCCGCCCCGTCCAGGCAGGCCGAGGTGATTTTCGTGATGCCCTCCAAGCCGCTGAGTTCATCCTCGATGGGTTTCACCACCAACGTCTCGATTTCCTCCGGGCCCGCCCCGCGGTAAGGCACCGTCACCGAAACCACCGGCATGTTGATGGTGGGAAACTGGTCCACCCCGAGGGTGAAAATCGCGTTGACGCCCAGCACCATGATCAACGCGATGAGGCAACCGACGAAAACGGGACGTTGGATGGATAATTGCGGGATGTTCATTTCGCCCCCTCTTGATTCGCGGCGTTCGCCTCGCGTCCGGCGTCTTCCTTGTCGGCCGCCATCATCCATTCCCCCTCGGCCCAAAGAGCGAGCTTTTCATAAAGAACGGCTTGCCTTTGCAGACGCGACATGAGGTATTCCACCTCGTAGCTTTGAAGCTGAAATTGCGTGGAGCGCCCCAACCGCAATCGTTCCCGTTCCTTTTCCACCTTCGATTTTTGGACGGCCTCGATTTTTTCGACCATGGCGCTCCGCTGGTTGACATCTTCCAATCGCTCGCGCAACTGAGCCCATTCCTGATCGGCCTGGAGGCGTTTGTCACGGTCGGCCTCAAGCGAAGCCTGGTAGTTCAACTCGTAGCCGTCGGCGGCCTTCTTGGCCTTGAAAACATCCAACGGTACCGTGATCTGCGCGCCGATTTTGGTGGCGGGCCGCCGCGCGTCGACGCTTTCAGCGTGGGCGCCACCGAAGTGGGGGTCCAACCCATTGGACGCGACAGAGGCGAAAGCGCTCAAATCGGGCCGGGCGTAGCCTTTCGCGTCTTTCCAAGCGGCCTTGTCGGAGGCGGCTTTCGATTCCATCGCCCGGAGATCCCACCGGCGGGGGGCTTTTTCGGGCCACTGGAACACGCAACTCACGGCCTGGGATTCCAAATCATCCAGGATTTCCGGGACCTCTTCCTGACGGACACCGCGCAAACGGTTAAAAGCCACGCGCGCGGCTCTCTCCCTCTCCAAAGCCTGCTGGAGCTCAAGTTCTCGAACCTGCCGTCCGGCGCGCGCCTGGAGCGACTCCGAGTCATCGACCAGGTTCAAGGACACGCGTCGCTCGGACCAACTCACCAGGGTCTTGGCGCGCTCAAAGGCGTCCCGCCGGATTTCCACTTCCTTACGAGCCAATTGCAAGCGCCAGTAGGCATTCCGAGCCTGGAAAAGCGCCCCTTCGCGCTGGTGCATGGCGTTGTATTGCGCGCTTTCGATCAACATTCGGTTCTTGTCCATTTGGGATCGGGTCTGGCTTCCCAGGAAATCACGCCACAAGGGCACGCTGATGGAAACGCTCGGGACCGTCTGGAAGGACGGGTCGTCGGAAATCAACGACGAACCCTCGATCCGGGTTCGCGTCCAACCGTAGTTGAACGAGGTGCTGGGACCGTATTTCCACTTTTTAACCACTCCCACCCCATAGTCACTCGCGGTGGTTTTATCCCCATAAAATTGGGGGCTGATCTGCTCCGAGCGATCGTTGACATTCGCCGCGTGGGCCACCAACTGGGGGGAATAGAGAAGGTCGGTTTGACATTTCTGTTTTTCCAATCCCGCGGCCGCTTTTTGGGCCGATTGATAAGCGGGTCCCTCGGTGGTGACTTGTCCCAGGTACCCCTCCAACGATAGCGGGACCGTCTCGGCGGCCGAGACCCCCCCGCGAGCGGCGGTGGCCCAAGCCGTCAAGAGGAGAATCCATCCCCGCTTCCCGAAGCTTGTCGTCCATCCCTTGGGTTCCATGGCCCGGCCGTCCTTATGTATGTATTCGATTACTTACCTGTATCATTAAACACCCGGTCGGTTAATTAGTCAAGTGTTCGATTACTTGTCAGAATGAAATTCCTGGGGTACCCTGGGAATCAGATTTCCGCCCAGAGGGGCCCCATGTCCCACACGGTCAAGACTTCGACAACTTCCGTCCCCAAAAACGCTCACACCCCCGTTTCCCGGAAACGCGACCGGCATCTGAGTACTGAGAAGTTGCTCCGCGCCGCCTTGGATGTCTTTTCCAAAGTCGGGTATGACGCGGCCACCACCAAAAGCATCGCGGCCAGGGCTGGGCTCAACGAATCCCTCATCCAACGGTATTTCAACGGAAAGGCCGGCTTGCTTTCCGCCGTCACCCGCATGTATGCCGATAAAATCCTCCAAAGCACCTATCCGGCCGGGAATACCGTGCAAGAGGAAATTCTCGGCTACCTCACCTCCCGCTACCAAGCGGACGTCAAAAACCCCGATTTCATCCGGGTCGCCTTCCACCGGGCCTTGACCGACACCGCTTTTTTCAAATCGATGGAATCGCACCGATATCCCGTGATACTGGTCTCCCGCCTGAAGGCCCTGCAAAACTCCGGCAAGATCAAACCGAGTGTGGACGTCAAGGAATTCGCGTCCATCATCCTGGGTCAATCTTTCATGCACGGGATCATGGATTACGCCGTCCTGGGGAACAAGAACCACGAACATCACTACAAATCCATGCGGCTCTTCGTGCAATACATTACGCAGGGTATTCTGAAAAAGGCCTGAGCCTCGTCCCGCAAAGGCTTTCAACATGAGAACGATCTCTCGCGGTTCCCTCTTTTTGATTCTGTTCGCTTTTCTCGCGCTCCCGCGCCCCGCCCGGCCCGGCGTACTCATCCCCCGCGGCGATGTCTTCACCCCGCTTTTCGCCGACCCCAAGGAGATCCGCACCACGGTCAACCTCCTTTGGGTTTCCAGCAAAGGACGAGACGCCACGCTGGGGCTGGTGGGCTTCGGCGACCATTGGGGCATTTTCCGCTGGCGGGGTCCCCGTCCGAATGAAGGCTGGCAGATCGGCATCACGGGCGGCGTTTTCGCCCAATTCGACATGCGCGCGATTTCGATGGACCTGATCAACGCCGATTACCTGGTCGGCTTTCCGGTCAGTTGGCGCGCAAACCGGACTTCCGCCAGGTTCCGCGTTTTCCACCAGAGTTCCCATCTGGGAGACGAATTCCTTCTCAACCAAAGACCCGAGCGGGTCAACCTGAGCTACGAGGCCTTCGAGCTCATCGTTTCCCAGGAGATCGGGTTGTGGCGCTTTTATGGGGGTGGCGAATGGCTTTTCCACCGAAAACCCGACGAGATGAAGCCCCTCGTGTCCCACCTGGGCTTGGAGTACCGCGCTCCGCTCAGTTTTTTCCGGAACGCCCAGGGCCGGGCGGTGCGTTGGGTGGCGGCCCTGGACGCGAAAACGACGCAGGAACACGCGGTCGTAACCGGTTGGGATCTTAAGACGGGTTTTGAGTTCGGCCCGAGGGATGAAAGCGATTTGAAATCCCGTCCGTGGAG
>CAZSKE010000088.1:0-8071 GCA_964607325.1 uncultured bacterium
TAAGGAACAAGAAAGTCTCCAGGAAACACGTCACGACGCGCGAAGCCGCGCGGAACGCGAATGGGATGGTTTTGAGCGAATCGCTGTACCCGGGCGGGGGTGGGAGGGGAATGGGCCCGGTTTTTTATTAAGCCCCACCCGTAGTGGTTCCCCTTTGTTTTTCAGGACAAAAGGCACCAAAACCGGATGGACAACCGGTCGAATTTAACACCACCCATGGGGGTTGTCAAAGACAAAGAGGCCTATCTATAGGGCTTTTATCCGTTTGAATAAGCTTATTTGACAACAAGAAAACCGGCTGTCCAAGAGGAGGCAATCGCCGCAGGGCGATTGCCAGAGCCATGGAGCAATCGAACCCTTCGACAGGCTCAGGGCCTTCGGCAAGTTGATCAATAGAGAAAGGCGATTGCCGAAGGCCCTGAGCAAACGAAGTGTGTCGAACGGGCTCTAGGGTCGATGGCTCAAGAAGAAAGGTTCAATACCTGACCAGACCATAACCCACGCCCGTTTCACAAGCTTCGCGCGGGCGAAAAATCCCGGAAAGATCCATTCAAGACTTGACGGCTGGGGGAACCTTGGCGGCCGCCAAGCTGTTGCCGCCCTTCTTCTTGGCCTCATGCAACGTTTGGGAGGCCCGTTCGGTCAACTGCTCGATCATCAGGCCGTGCGCGGGGTATTCCACGATCCCGATCGAGACCGTCAATCCCGGGTGGATCTCCTTGAGCCCGGGGTCGGCCGCGAACTCGAAAGCCTCCACGCCCTTCATGATTTTCTCGGCCACCACTCGGGCGCCCTCCGCGTTCGTCTCGGGCAGCATCAAACCGTACTGATCGCCGCCCAACCGGGCCACCAGGTCGCAGGACCGTAAACTGCGCTTGAACCAATGTCCCATGTCGCGTAGGACGCGGTCGCCCATGGCGAAACCGTACGTCTCGTTGAATTTCGAGAACCGATCCAACCCGACCGTCACGACGGCGAAAACATGCTTGTACCGCGCCGCCCGGTCCACTTCCTCGCGCACGCGCTTGATCCAGAACCGATAGTTGTATTGGCCGGTCAACTCGTCCTTGAAGGCCAGCTGGACGATCTCGAAGTGTAGACGGATATTCTCGAGGATGAATCCCACTTGGGTGGCGAAAGTCAGAAGCGCCAGGATGTCGGTGCGGCTCCGGGGCCGTTCCTTGCCCGAATAATCCACCGACAAGACGCCCAGCGCCCTTCCGGAGGCCTTGATGGGCACCTTGACGTTGAACGCCTGGCCCTCGGGGAGGACGCGCCGTTTGTCCTCCAACGCGGGGGAACACACGTACTCCAACTTGCTGAACACGATCCGGGAAAAGGGGTCGTCGAAATTCGGCGACAATTGGTGGCGCACGTCCGAAAGAGTCTCGTAACGGCCTTGGGAATCCACGGCGATTTCACGCGACAAGGTGCGATCGTTCTCGTCGACCACGTAAATCTCGACGCGACTCGCCTTCACCGCGGCGGCCACGCACCTCAAGACCATTTTCAACGCCTCATAATAAGTCAGACCCTGGCGCATGAGCGCCGCCACCTCGTGGATCATCCAGAGTTCTTTTTCCAGGAGGGGACGGCTGAAGGGATCGGAGCGGCCTTTTGATTTGGCGGGACGGGCCGCTTTTTTTTGGGCGGCGGGGCGTTGTTTCTTGGCAGGACGGCGGACGCGACGTTTCAAGGGCGTTTCCTTGGGAAGAACGGTCAGCGGCGATTATATCGAAGGAAAACCCTCAGCGGAGATGCCAAAAACGCCATAAAAGGCCCCAAACCAAAAGAAGAAAAAGAAAGCACGCGAGAACACGCATCCAGGGGGTTTTTTTCGAGAAGACCCGGAAGCGCGCGTGGTCGCTGTTTTCCTCCGGTTCCTCGGAATCGGGGTCCCATGGGCCGGGGGCGCGCCAGCCGCAATTCGGGCAGGGCATCCAGTCATGTTCCAACTCGGCGCCGCACTTCAAGCAGGCCCATGGTTCAGGCATGTTCGCACCACGCCCCGCGCCCTTGCAAAGATTCCTTTTGAAACCGGGAATACAAATCTTTGCAGGGCATCCAGTCGTGTTCCAACTCGGCGCCGCACTTCAAGCAGGCCCATGGTTCAGGCATGTTCGCACCACGCCCCGCGCCCTTGCAAAGATTCCTTTTGAAACCGGGAATACAAATCTTTGCAGGGCATCCAGTCATGTTCCAACTCGGCGCCGCACTTCAAGCAGGCCCAGGGTTCCGGCATTTTCAAACCACCCAGTGGAACTTACCACAACCCCAACAACGCGATCCCCCATCCATGGGGAGCCACCGACACGCGTCCACGCCAAAATCCTCGTCTCAAAAACGGACCCGCGCCTCGATCCTTCTCATTTGCGGTTCATCAACCCGGTGGCGGCTCGGGGTCGGGAGGGCGCGGCGGAGCGGAACGGCGGCGGGGCGTCTCGCGCTCGCGCCGCTCGCGGTCCAGGATCCAATAGGTGCGCGCCAAGGCGAACAAAAGGGAGAGAACCCCGACGCCCATGAGGACATAGGTGAGTTTGTGTTGGAACAAATGGGTCTCGAAAAACGCGTCAGTGGGCGGATCGGTGGTAAGGCGCTTCCCACCCTCGTTGAGTCGGGGTCAAACGGTTCTTGAGTGTCTTTTTCATGAGCGCGATGACCTTCTGGTTCTGGACGCGCATTTTACGCACTTCCGCGGCGGGCACACCGGCGGGCGGCTCCGACGGCCCCACCCTCAGCCAGACCTTGCCGCTCTTGCCTTCCTCGACGGCCACATAAACGGGAGGGGCCTTCGGGTCACGGCGGGACTTGAACGAAAACTCGCGCCACTGGCGATCCCCGGCCTGACCCGCGTAGACACCGGTCTCTTTCTTGAATTCGTAACCGTTGAAGTCCATGGTGTTGAGGACTTCCTGCGACGCCCAAGCCAGGCGCTCATCCAAGACGCCGCCCTTCGGGTTCACCCAACCGCCGAAAATCACGTTGGGCCCGAAATCGGGCTGGGTCCACTTTTTCATCGGCGCGCGTTTCGCGCGGGACTTCGCGGTGGTCGTTGGGGCGGCGGCCTCGGCGGCGGGGGCCGTCGAACCGGGCATGCCCGGAAGCGCGGCGGAAGCGGCGGGAGTTTCCTCCCCGGGAAGAACGTCCAGAGGGGGCAACCCCTTCTTCTTACGATCCTTGTTGAGCTTCTCCAGCGCCTTCGCTTTTTCCTTGGCCTTTTTCTCGGCGGCCTTCTTCTCTTCTTTGCTCAACACCGGCTGAGCGGCGATGGCGGAAGCGTCGGCGGATCCCGTCAAAGCCTCCAGGGGCGGGAGGCCTTGCTTCTTGCGATCCTTGTTGATCTTCTCGAGTTCCTTGGCGCGCGCCTTGGCTTCCTTTTCCTTGAGCTTGGCTTGCTCCTTGAGCGCCTTCTCCTCCGCCTTGCGTTCTTTCTCGAGTTCCTTCGCGCTCTTGGGAGCTCCCTGACTCAAATCCACGACTTGCGTGGAAGGAACCGGCGCCGGAGAAGCGCTGTCTTGCCCCGGAAGTGGCGGCAAGGCGGGCATGACGGCGTCCTCGGCGCGGAGAGATCCCGCGTTCAGGAATGTGGCGGCGAGAAGGAAAAACAGGGTTTTACGCATGAGGCCTTTCCTTTCGGAATGGGCGTGATTTGGAGGCCCTCATTGTACCGCCCCTCCTGGGGAGCCCAAGTAAAAAAACGGCCTTGAATACCCCGAGAATCGCGCTCCAAGTTCTCCTGGGGCTCGAAGGACATATTCCAAGTATTTCTTGGCGTTCTTGGAGTGAATATTTCGCGGTTCAGTCAAAAACTCAGTCGGACCAGAGGAGACGCCAGCGCCACCGACCCCGGGCTTGTCATTTCAGCCCGGAGGTCGGGGGGCGGATAGGGTTTACCGGAAACCGAGACGAGCGCCACCGCGGTCGAAAGCGCCGCGGTTCCCAGCACCGCGCCGCCCAGATAGGCACCCTTCAACTGCACCCGGCCCTGCCCCACATACGAGGCGAGCGCGGCCAGCCCGAAGCTTAACAATCCCGCGAAGGGGGCCGCCTCCACGAAGATGACCTGGAAATCCTCGATGCGGTTCTGGCGATACTCCACCCCGAGGGGATCGTACCCGTATGCCGCGCGTTCGGCGGCCTCCGGTTTCTCGAATCCCGTTTCCTCCGCCGACAGGTCCCGGCCGCTCGAGCCCTCTTCCTCCGCCCAGGCCAGCGGCGTGGAGAGCAGGAGCAGGAACGCCATGAGGAAGCGGAGGGGTCGCATGTCCTTATTGTATCGGAGGGAGGAGGGCCTTGAAAGGCGTTATTCACGGCCCAGGATCGGCGGGGGGCGAAGGCGGGATGGACCGCGCCCGCCCCTTTTAGGAGGCCGCTTTCGCCGACTGCTTCTCGGCTTTCATGCGATCGTTGTTGTTGAGGATGCGCTTTCGCATGCGGAGAGATTGGGGGGTGACCTCGAGCAGTTCATCGTCCTGGACGTACTCCAGGCATTGTTCCAACGAAAAACGGATGGGGGGCTCCAGGGTCAGGGCCTCGTCGGCCGACTTGGATCGCATGTTGGACATGTGCTTGGTCTTGCAGGGGTTCACCGCGATGTCATTGTCCTTGGCGTGCTCGCCCACGATCATTCCCTCGTACACTTCCACGCGAGGCCCGAGAAAGAAACGCCCTCGGTCCTGCAAATGGAACAAGCCGTAAGCCGCCGTGACGCCCGCCTCGAACGCCACCAACACGCCGCGATTCCGGCCGGGGATTTCCCCCTTGTACTCGCCGTAGCCCCCGAAAACGTGGTGAAGAATCCCCTCGCCCTTGGTGTCGGTCAAAAACTCGGAGCGGAACCCCATGAGACAGCGCGAGGGAATGTAGAACTCGACGCGGGTCACCACCTCGGACAAGGGGGACATGTTGCGCATCTCCCCCTTGCGGTACCCCAGTTTTTCCATCACGACACCCACGCTTTGGTTGGGCACATCCACGATGAGATGCTCGTAAGGCTCCAGGAGTTTGCCGTTCACTTCCTTCAGGATGACTTGGGGCCGGGACACCTGAAACTCGTACCCTTCCCGCCGCATCGTCTCGATCAGGATGCCAAGGTGCAGTTCACCGCGGCCCGCCACCTGGATGGCGTCCGGGGTTTCGGTGTCCGTGATGCGCAACGTCGGGTTGGCCTCGGCTTCCTTGTAAAGCCTTTCCCGCAGATGGCGGCTGGTGACGAACTTCCCCTCCTTGCCGCAAAAGGGGCTGTTGTTGACCGTGAACACCATGCTCATGGTGGGTTCGTCGATGGTGATGGGCGGCATGGCCTCGGGCCGATCGGCCGACGCCACGGTCTCCCCAATCTGGACGTCCTCCAACCCGGCCAAAAGGATGATGTCGCCCGCGGCGGCGTCGGAGCACTCCACTTGTTTGAGCCCTTGATACGTGAACAACTTGGTGGCCTTGGAACTCACCTGCCGGCCGTCCAGTTTCATCAAGACGATGGGATCGTCCAGGCGGATGCGCCCGCGATTGATCCGGCCCACGGCCATCCGGCCCAGATAGTCGTTGTAGGACGTGGTGGTCACCAGCATCTGGAAAGGCGAGGCGACATCCTCCTCGATGGGCTTGAAGTGGGACACGATGGTCTCGAACAGGGGGGTCAGGTCCTTCCCCGGCTCCTCCAGCGACCGCGTGGCCTTCCCTTCCCGGGCCACGGCGAACAGGATGGGATACTCGATGTGGTGTTCCTCGGCCCCCAGGGCGATGAACAGGTCCAACACCTCGTCCACCACCTCGTGGGCCCTCGCGTCCTGCCGGTCGATTTTGTTGATGACCACGATGGCGGGAAGGTCCCTCTCCATGCTCTTGCGCAGAACGAACTTGGTCTGCGGCAAGGGGCCTTCCGCCGCGTCCACCAGGAGCAGGATGCCGTCGACCATCGAAAGGATGCGCTCCACCTCGCCGCCGAAGTCCGAGTGGCCGGGGGTGTCGATAATGTTGATGCGCACCCCGTTCCAGATCACCGAGGCGTTCTTGGAGAAAATCGTGATGCCGCGTTCCCGCTCGAGCGCGTTGGAATCCATCACGCGCTCCTCCATATGCTCATTGGATCGGAACACGCCGGACTGTCGGAACAGGGCGTCCACCAGGGTGGTCTTGCCGTGGTCGACGTGGGCCACGATGGCGATATTTCGGATGTCGGCTCGGCGGGTCATGTTTTTCCCTCAGAAGGCTCCAACAGGGGCGAGAGTATATGGAAAAGGCCCCTGGAAGAAAAGGGCGCGAGGAACGACAACAAACCCACCGGCAAACCGTGAACCCGAAACCCAGAAAAACCCCTTAGAACCACTGAAAACACCGGTTGAAGAAGCGGATTTTGAACCACAGAGAATAGTGAGAACAAAGAGGAAAGGGTTTAAGGGTCGGGGTTCAAACAAAAAAGACGTACTCCGTGTTCTCTGCCCTGAACCAGAGATGCCTTCGTCATCACGGTTCAGGGCGAGTGCTGTGCCCCGTAGCGTGACGAAGTCTCTGCTACGGGGTTCTCTGTGGTTGAAGAGGCGGGTTTTTAACCACAGAGAAAAGAGGAAAGATTTGGAGGATCAAGATTCAAACAAAAAAGACGTACTCCGTGGACCCATGGGGGTTTTACCCGAACCTCATCCCGTCGGGAATGGTGTGGGTGACAAAAACCTTGCGTCCCTTTTTCGTCGCCTTGGAGGCGATTTTCTCGGCCTGCTCGCGGGAAGCGCAAAGCGCGAAAACCGTGGGACCGCTTCCGGATACCAGGGCGCCCAGCGCGCCGGCCTCCTTGAGTTCCATCTTGATCTCCATGCACAAAGGGAGGAAATGGAAGGCGGCCCGTTCCAGGCCGTTGTGGAGCGATCGTCCGATCTTGGCTTTGTCCCCCGTCGCGAGGATATCCCGAAAAGCCGACGCCAAACGGCCGGGCGAGAATTCGCACATGCCCGATTGGTACACCTCCGACGTGGACAAACCCGTGTCGGGCTTCACCAGCACCAGGTCCATCGAGGGCATGCCAGGCCAGGGCGTGATCCTCTCGCCCCGTCCCTCCCCGAGGGCGGCGCCCCCCGTTAAAAAGAACGCCACATCGCTCCCAAGCTCCGAGGCCATGTCGGCGAGTTCCTCGGGGTACACCCCCGTGCCGAACAACTTGTCCATTCCCAAAAGAGTCGCGGCGGCGTCGCTGGACCCGCCCCCCAGCCCCGCCGAGAGCGGAATGCGTTTCTTGAGGGTGATGTGGACACCCCCCTCCCCGCCCAACACCTCGTCGAGGAATTTCGAGGCGGCCTGAACCACCAGGTTCCGGCCGTCGTCGGGCAAACCGGGAGGGCCGTCGAGCACCTTGAACCTCACGCCCGCGTCGCGGCGCTCAAAGGTCAACTGATCCCACATATCGACGGCTTGGAACACCAGTTTGAGGTCGTGAAAACCGTCCTCCCGCTTCTTCAGGATCTCGAGGACCCAGTTGATCTTGGCGGGAGCCAGGACGGTGACGAGTTTGGGAGAATTCATGGCGGCGAACAATCTAACATAAGGAGTAACGGGAAACAGGAAATGAGCGATTTCGAAAACAGCCGTTCAGCGTCATACCGAATGCCTCACGCCTCACTTCACGTTCGCCTGGGGCGGCTTTTTGAATTTCCCCCTCACGCTCACCGCGAGACGCACCAGATAAACCACCAGCGCGCCCAAACAGAACGCCACCAGGAGCGCCAAGGCCAAGGACATCTGCATGTTCCAGAAAAGGAACTTCACATAGACGGGTTCCATGTTCTGCAGAACGAACAAGGCCGCGAACAGCATCACCACGAACGCCGAAACGAGATAGCCCATGGACGTCCTCCAGGTCAGCCCTTCGCCCCGTCAAACGGGCTCAGGGTGTCGTTTTGAATTTACCATTCTAGCAGGTTGTTAAAAACCGTTTTGCGTCTCGCTCGGCCGACGACCCTGTAATAGTAAACCACCATTTGTGACTGGGATTTTCCCCCTCTTTTGTAACTGGGATTCAGGGGAGGCGGCCCGGTGGGCCGCCAGAGCAATTGAGCAGTCGAACCCTTGGCAAACCCCT
>CAZSKE010000089.1:0-5285 GCA_964607325.1 uncultured bacterium
CCCGAGAAACGCGTTTATTTGGCCCAGACAGGTGACTTCTTCCTGCCGCACCAGATGGCGGTCTTGCTGGACGGCAAGAGCGCCCGGTTTCTTAAACCCGTCAACACCCTTCACCTCCAGCCGGGGGAAGAGACCCCTTCCGTGGTGATTTTTCTCTGTCGCGGGACGAATGAATACGGTTCCGAGGCGTTGAAAGTCGAGAAGTGGGTCCTGGGCGCGTTTCCCGGATTGAATCCGATCGCCTTGACGGGTTTCCAGCACCGGAACCTTTGGCGTTTGGAAGTACCGCCAGAAGAGGTGGAGAAGGGCGGGAACGGATTGTTCCTCGTCAAACGCCACCCGCGCGCGGGGTGGCGCCGAATATTTTTCACCTGGACCTACGGGTTGGGAAGGGGCGGAATGATCCAGGACGAGGACTTGGTGACCGATCCCGCTTCGCCGCTTCCGCCGGGGGTGTCCAGCCAGACCTGCAAGGTGGAAGGGACGATTCGAGTTCCCTCGCCGGGCGTCGTGTCGTTCGAGGTCGAGACCCCGAACCCGGTGGAACTGAGCCTGGCCGGAAAAAAAGTCTTGAGTCATCATCCATCGGGGAAGGCTTTCGGGCGCGGGTCCCTGCGCTTGGAGGCGGGTTCCTATCCCGTCGTTCTTAAAACCTATTTTCGCGGCGAGGGAGTTCCGGCGATTAAAATCAAACGGCCCGGCGAACGCGAGTGGAGTCCCCTGCTCGATTGACGTGTTGGAGTATTTGCGTGTGAAACTCGCGAAGAAAGGGCGGTTTTAATATATCTAAACGTTTTTTTACTTTTTTATTCGTGAACCGATGAGATTTTGCCTTTTTACAATGAAAAGAAGATCAAAAAAAAACAATCAAATTGTCAATATTTAATATTTTAACGTTTATCCTTAATGCTGTAAGTTGATTGGCATATTGAATTCGACAACCGGGGACCCAAAAGATTGAAAAAAGGACAAAAGAAACCGGTTTCCAAAAAGAAAGCAAAGCCGAAAAGCGTTTTATCCAATGGGTTTTCGGGCTTTTGGGATCGTCTGCCGCCCTGGTCTTACTGGGTGATGGCGGTCGTCGGTTGGATACTGGGTTTTTGGGCCCTGCTCGCTCTTCAGGATTTCCAAACGATCGTCAAAAGCTACTTCTGGGTGGACAAGCCCAACCGAGTGCCTTTGGCGGTCATCGTGACGACCCTTTCGATAGGCTTCGTTCTTCTGGCCTGGGGGTTGCGTCATCTGCCTTCCAAGGCGAAAGAACCGGACCTGGATCGCAAGATCGCTTATCCCGTCCTAGCGGTGATCATGGCGGGCGCGGCGTACCTGTGCCTTTACCGGATGGATCGTCCGCCCGGGTCCTATTGGGATGACTGGGCCAACAACCTCGTCCTAGTCCGGTTGATCATCGACACGGGCCTTCGAGGCGTGATGTTGCCTTTCGGCGGCCGCGAGGGTTTTTATCCCTATCTTCTGACCGGCTTCCGGTTGATTTTTCCCGACATGGACCGCGTCATGGTGCATCGGCTGACGTCCTGCGCCGTGGACCTCGTGACGGTATGGGTGTTGTATCGGGCCGGGCGCGAGGCCGTCTCGCGTCGGGCCGGGTTGGTGGCGGCGGCCGTGGGCGCGGCCAGCAAGCCGATCCTCATCCTCTACTTGGCCGGCATGCGGGCTTGCTCCACCGCCTTGGCGGTTTCGCTTCTGATCTGGACCGTTCTTCGCGTCCTGAAAAAGCCGACCCCCGGTCGTTTCCTGGTTTGGGGATTGGCCATGGCCTTCGGCCTCCACACGTATTCGGTGTTCCGTCCGTTCATGATGTTCGTTCCGATAATCCTCCTGGGTTGGGCGATCGTCCGTAAGGAGGACCGTCGGGATCCGGCGGCTTGGGGCGCCGCGTTCGGGTCTTCGCTCCTGCTCCTGGCGATTTTCGGGGACATGTTCGGTTCCATCCATCCGGCTTTCGAGGCTTTCGCGCTGGCCTGGAAGAAATGGGTGGACCATGGCTGGCTCTTCCTGCTTTTTTATCTCCTCACGACCGCCCTCGCGGTTTGGGCGTATATCCGGGCGGGGAAGGGGCGCGGCGCCTACCATCGCCTGGCGGGGTGGGCCTTGGGATTGGGCTTCGCCTGCCTGCTGTCGTATCCCATCTCGCGCACCCTGCATTTCAACGCGCGATTGGGGGTCCTTTCCGTTTTCCGCATGTCCCCCGAGATCCACGAACAGGGCTTATCCTTTCTCCTGCAAAAATTGGGTAACGCGTTCCAGAACCTTTTCTGGTACGCCAACGAGCGCGCGGACCTGATCGTTTCTTTCGAGCCTTACTACGACATGTTCACGCAAGGCGTGGTTCTCCTGGGCGTGGCCTGGGCGTTATCCCGGCCGGATTTCAGGAAATGGCTTCTTTTGGCGATGGGCGGCCTGGGAGTCATCGTCTTGGTCCTGTCCATCGACCCGACCACCCTGAAGATCGTGGCCTCGGTCCCTCCTTTGGCGATTCTGGCGGCCTGCGCGGTCGATCGGCTTTGGGTGACCGCGCCCGTCATGCCTTGGGGGCGGATGGTCTTCTCGGCTTTTCTGATTGGTTTCGCCTACTGGGGAGGCACGATCCAGTTCCAGAAACTCCACAACAACTGGGCCGAGGTGAAGGCGCCCAACACCGTCGTGGCGGGCTTGATCAAGGAGAGCGCGCCGGAACACCGGGTCTACCTGGCCTCGTCGGATTCCTTTTTCGGGTTGACGGCCCAATACGCCCTCAATTACAAGGAGCGTTTTTACTTCCTCAAGGATCGGAACGCGATCGCCATTCGTCCCGGGGAAAAACCCGAGGACGTCGTGGTGCTGGTGGCCGAGCGTGACGAGGCCCAAATGAAGCGGTTGAAGGAACAGTATCCGAACGCCGAATGGACGCGCTATTTGATGAATTACAACCCGGGACAACCCGACGTGGCCCCCCTCTATCTTTGGCGCGTGCGCGTCGCCGGAGACCAATTACCCAGGACGTCGGGGTCCGAGATCTTCGTGATGGAGGATCCGGGACCCTGGACCCGCCGTCTTTACACGGGTTTGTATGGTTGGAGCCTGGGCGGCATCCTGCGGGAAAGAAGGACGGAGACGTTTTCAGAACCCGTGCCGGTGAACGAGATGGACCGCGAGCTTTTCGAGGAATATTTGTTCCCCTCCGTCGCGGTGGTGAGCGGCGTGGTTCGCCTTGAGAAACCCGGGGACTACGAGTGGTCCGTCAACCCCGTCAATCCTTGCTGGGTGACGTTGGATAAACACACCTTGGTCAAGACCCGCAAGAACACCGGCGAAAGCGTGATTCGCCGCCTGAGCCTGGACGCGGGGACCTACCGGCTCGAGGCGAGAGTCTTGCTGCAAACCGAGGGAAGAATCCCCGAAGTGACCTATCGGCTGAAGGGCGAGACGGAGTGGAAGCGGCTGTAACGCGGATGTGTCTTTTGATGCCGACCGGTATCGATGTGTTGAACGGCGTCGCAACCCCAAACCCCATTCAACCGACACGATTAGACGACCGCAGGAAATGTCATCCTGGGAAGGCGCGTTAAGCGCCGACGGGGTGGAGTCGAAAGTCTTCGCCGGCGTTCACCGGACGTTATCGACGGCAAGGACGTTAGGACGGGATGAGAATCGCGGCGAGGGCGCCGAGGAAGGGTCCGGGCAGGGGCGAATCGCCCGGCACGGGGCGTGTCCGAACCGCGGAGACCGCGGTTTTGCGTGGAGGGGGAGCCTGTCGGGCAAGATCGAGTTCCAAGGCCAATGAACGCAACGACCGGAATTGATCCACGCGATACCGCCCAAGACCGTCGAAGGGCGCGTCCAAGGACAGGTCGTCGTAAGCGGCCGGGTGGATCAGCACCTCCGACCCCTCCACTCGGTTGAGCGCGCGGATGAGGCGGTTGACGGTGGTGAAATCCTTGTTGCCCGGATAAGCGAAAGGAAGGCTTTGAAACCCCATCAATCCACGCGCGGCCATGTTTCTGCTCAAGAAGGCCAGGACCGCCTTGGAACCCAGCCAAAGCGAGCGGTGGTAGGGGACACGGATGTACCGAATCCCTTTTCTTCGCAGGATATCCGCCACGGTTTCCAGGAGGCCCGGCAAGACGTGGACGTGATGGTGGCTGTCGAAACGTCGTAAGGTCAGGCCTTTCCTCTCGAGGACGTCGATCTGTCGCTCCAGTTCCTTTCGGGCGTGTTCCAAGAGAGGCAGGCGGTCTTCTTCCCGGAGGCGGAACCAGGTCCACAGCAACCCTGGAAGGGATCTCGTGCGCGGTTGATAGGGGGCCGTCAAGTTGAAATGAATCCCCAGCTCGATGCCGGGGACGCGCCTGAGATCGGCCAAGCGGTAGGTCAGGTGTGGCGCGTCCGCGAGGAGGGAAACCCTTTTCAGGCACCCTAAACGGGCCAACGTCAGGATGCCGTCGTTGATGCCGTGCGAAAGTCCCCAATCGTCGGCCGTCAAATGGTTTCCCGTTGTTTTGAGGAACGCGTACTTTCCTTCCCACATCATTTTAACGAACCTCGGAAGCCACACCAGGGCCTCCAGACTTTCGCGAACCACGCGCGAAAAGGCTTTTTCCCTTTCCAAAAGGAACGAGGCGGGAAGGTCCGTCCAAGTGTGATGGTTCACGCGGGCCAGCAGGTCCAACTCGATCTCATAAAGGTATCCCGGACAGGTCAGGCGGTTGAAGGCGCGGATCGCGTGGGAGCGCCCCATCGCCATGGCCCCGGACAGGCCGTCACTGCTTCCCAGCGGGAGGAAACACTTCAGGAAGCGGTTCATCAGCGCGCCCCAGGTGTGACGGCGGTGGATCATGGAAAGAAGGCTGGCCGGAACCACGAATTCCGAATCGGGGCTTCGTCGGTTGGCCCGGACCGCCTCGGCCCCGGATCGCAATTCGAGGATCGCCTGTCGGAAGAAGGCGGGGGAGAAATAGCATTCCAGACTGCCCACGAGGATGACGCGGCCGCGAGAGCGGAAAACACCGTTTCGAACGGCTTCACCGACACCGTCCGCCGAATCCTTGAGAAAGACGTAGGGGTGTCTGCGGAAGACCCCTTGGTGAAGGGCCTCCCATCGGGATGATTCCGAGGAGGGATTGAACGGCGACAGCAGGATTTCATGGCTGCCCGGGAAGTTTTCCTGGAGGAAACGGCGCACGAGAAACAAGTATTCCCGGGCGCGCGGGGGATCGAGCAAGCCTTGGTTCCCGCGGGAAAGGGGCAGGATGAAGGAAGCCGCCAGGTTTCCCCGAAGAAGCGGA
>CAZSKE010000089.1:5295-7990 GCA_964607325.1 uncultured bacterium
GTCTCCCGCCCAGGGATCCATGCGCTGGAAAAGGCTTGGTTTCATCGCTTCTCGCACTCGAAGAGATGGTCGGCGAACGGTGGCCGCGCGAAGGGCTTGGAGCTCACCCGAAAACCGGTCTTGCGGGCCAATTGGCGCCAACCTTTGGCGTCACGAAAATGGAGTTCCTCGGCCTGGGTAAACCCCAGGCGCGTCATCAGATTCTCGTGGATCTTGTTCCAACCTGAAAAAAATCCGTCGCCCGCCGCCACTTCCCGAAAAACCAGGCGCCCCCCCTTTTTGAGTTTCCGCCGGGCGCGGCGGAAGAGCGATTCCTGCGTCTTGAAGGGCAGGTAATGCAGGACGTCCATGAAGACCATGCCGTCGTAAGTCCCGCCGGGCAATCGCGTGTAGTCGCCCGACTCGAAGCGCAGGTTCGGCAACCCGTGGCTGGCGCGCCGCGCGGCGAGCACGCGCGCGCGGTCATGGTCCACCCCGAAAACAAACCGCCGGGGCGATTGAAGGGCGAGCGCGAGCGCCAACAAACCGTGGCCGCATCCGGCGTCGAGAATGCGGCCTTTTTCCGGAAGGCATCGCGCGACGGCCTCGTAGGGCGTCCAGATCCAGCGAAGAAAAAGGAAGCAACGCGTCCCGAGGGATTCCCTCGCGTATCGTTTCGAAAGATTGCCGGTTTTTTTCACGTCAGGCCTCCCGCTTGGTATTGGCCGCGCCATTGCCGCCAGATGATCCGCAGGGCCCAACCCGCGGTGATGGGAAGTTGCTGGAGGAAACGCACCGTGGTGGTCCGGTCCTCGAGTCGCAACTGAACCGGAATTTCGGCCCGGCGACTACGCAGGGAATGGGCCATGAGGAAAACCTCGATATCGAAAAGGAACCCCGGACAAGTGACGCCTTGGAACGCTTTTTCGGCGAAAACGCGCGTCATGGCCTTGGCGCCCGCTTGGGTATCCGTGGTTCCGACCGGAAGAAAACACCGAATCGCGATCATGAGCCACCAGCCGAGCAGGTAGCGAACGTAAGCGGTCCGCAAAAGGCGAGTCACCATGCGGAACTGGCTTTGGGGGAGTCGGCGGTTGGCGCTCACGAACTCGGCGCCCTTGCGTAGAAAACGCGCCGCCTCCAGAAAGAAGGAGAGGTGATAGGGGAGGTCCACGTCCGTCGTGAAGATCCAACGGCCCCGGCACAACGCCAAGCCTTCCTTCAAGGCCAGTCCCTTCCCGGCCTGGGAAGCCGTGCGGCAGACCCTCACGATCGAGTGGCGTCTCGCGGAAACCTCGGCCGCCGCGAGGGTGGGGGAGTCTTCCGGGCAAGGATTGGGGACGATGACGATCTCGGCTTGGCGGGGAAAATGCTTTTGGACGAATTGGACGAGGGTGGGAATGTTGCGTTCCAGCAATTCGGGGCAGCGGTGCGCGGGAATGAGGAAGGACACCTGAAGCGATGGAGCCGAAACAGGCTTGGAACTTTTGTTCATGGTTTCAAGTTAAACCCCGAAGGGGTATTTTCCAGCATTATTAGGCTGGCTTCAAATCGACGCAACCGGTTTCTTGGTCAGGGAGGATCGGAGGACCCGAACGGCCGGGGGGATTTCTCGCCTGGAAGAACGAACTCGACCCTGGGCGGGGCGCTCATGTCCTGAAGGTACGTGCGAAGCACCGCGCGATGACGGCCAGCCTTCAGGAAAAGACTCCCCTGGTTGTTCCCCGGGTGGCCTTCGATCGGTCGGTAATCCAGGGCGCGTCGGCCGTCGATGTCCAGCACCGCGTAATTCCACCCCTGGGCGGTGAACAGGACTTTCCCGGAGTCGGGGACGAGAAATTCGCCCTGGATCGCCAGGGTCTGGAAAGTGAAAGCGCCGGGAGCGGGGCACAGCGGGGACGGCACCCAATCCTCGCGGTCGATCACGCCGTGGCCCAAGCCGAAGGTGTTGACGTAGTACCGCCGGATCCAGGCGCCATCGGGTATCGAAACGGTTCGGAGCAAGTTCCCCGCGTCCGGGCGTAGTTCGCTTCCGTCGAGCGCGAACTTGTAAAGAAGCGGCGGTTCGAGGTCGGGCAACGGTGGCGTGGGCCGGAAGATTTCCAACCGGCCCTTCGGGTATTCCCGAACAAGGCGGTCCCGCGTCGACGTGTCCCCGGTGTGAAAAAGCACGGTGACATCAGGAACCCGGCCGTCGGAAAACCGCGGGATCTCGACACCTTTCGGGTGGAACACCAGCACCTCGCCGTCGTCCACCAAGGGGCTCAAGAGATGGGGCTCCGACAGGTGTGGACTGGGCGCGAGATAAACCCTGCGAGCGGGGAGTTCCTCGCGGATCGCTTGGTACGTCACGGGGATGTTGTTGGCGTTCCTGAAAATACTCACGGCGAAACGGTGATGCAGACCCTGGAAACTCCAGAGGCACCACAACGCCAAGGCGAGGGCTCCGAACGCCTTCGCCCCCCGGAAGCGGCACTCCGCCGCTCGGAGCAGTTCGTTCCAGGAAAGCGCGCCGAGGGCCAGCCAGGGGGTCACCACGCCCATGAGCCGGCCCGTGTGGGAGTCGTACGAAAGCGTGTGGGGAAGCATCCCGACGGCCATGCAACCCAACAGAAGCCAAGTCGCGGGGCCGCGCCGAACGAGGGCCCACGCCAGCCCGGAGACGAGCAGGCCACAAGAGTGGATGCTCCAGAAAGCTTCGCCGGGCAGTCCCATG
>CAZSKE010000090.1:0-7957 GCA_964607325.1 uncultured bacterium
CACGAAAAAGTTCCCGGCCATTCGATAAACTCATGGCCCTGAGCCCGTCGAAGGGTAGGGGACTTTTTCAACAACCTGCTATCAGGGTACTAAAAAACTGTTTTGCGCCCTGTCAGCAGCCACGGGGTTCGAGCGAATCGTCACGAAGGCCTTATTTCCGGCAGGACGATTCGCGAGTAAGACACGAAAAAGTTCCCGGCCATTCGATAAACTCATGGCCCTGAGCCCGTCGAAGGGTAGGGGACTTTTTCAACAACCTGCTATCAGGGTACTAAAAAACTGTTTTGCGCCCTGTCAGCAGCCACGGGGTTCGAGCGAATCGTCACGAAGGCCTTATTTCCGGCAGGACGATTCGCGAGTAAGACACGAAAAAGTTCCCGGCCATTCGATAAACTCATGGCCCTGAGCCCGTCGAAGGGCAGGGGACTTTTTCAACAACCTGCTAGGGAGGACGAACCATGTTTGGAATCGCGCACGCTCAAGCGACCGGAGGTGGAAGCACGGCGCCGGGGGGGGCTTTCGCCCTCTCTCAGCTGTTTCCATTCCTTCTCATCATCGTGGTTTTTTACTTCCTGGTGCTGGCTCCCGGTAACAAGGAGCGGAAAAAACGCGAGGAGATGCTCAAGGCCATCCAACGGGGCGATCGGGTCTTGACGCGCGGCGGGTTGTGGGGCCACGTGGCGGACATCAAGGAGAACATCCTGACGGTCAAAATCGCCGAAAACACGAAGGTGGAAGTGGATCGGTCCTTCATCGACGCGGTGGAAAAAAACGCCTGAGTATCCCTTCGCCTTGTGGGATTCAAAACCCGGCTTTTGATCATCCCAAAAGCTTGAAATGAACCGAATTGGGCTGGAAAAGGGGAACGATCCTTTTTTTTGAGGATAAACACCACGACAAGTGGTAAAAGTGCTCTTGGATCGCGACTGGGGGCCCGCCGAGGCCCCGAAATGGGATAATCTACTACAAGGTTTGAATCAATACGATGGATCCCATCATGAACGATATTCTTACCGCGCAGGATCTTTCCGAGTATCTCAAGATCACCACGACGACTATTTACAAGTTGGCCCAGCAGGGGAAGATTCCGTGTTTCAAGATCGGCAGTGAATGGCGTTTCAAGAAGGACCTCATCGACAAGTGGCTGGAATCGGGGGCCGACAACGCCCCCAAACGCATCCTGGTGGTGGACGACGAGGTCGACATCTGCGAGTTGTTCAATCGCGCCCTTTCTAAAAAGGGTTTCACGGTCGATACGGCCAACACGGGACAGGAAGCGGTGCGGCTCGCCACCAGCCAGAACTACGACCTGATCTTCCTGGACCTGAAGATGCCCGGGATGACGGGGGTGGACACCTTCAAGGAACTCAAACGCCAGAGCATTCGGGCTCTCATCGTCATCGTGACCGGTTATCCGGATAGCGATCTTCTGGCCGAGACCATGAAACTGGGCCCCTTGACCATCATTCTCAAACCGTTCGACATGAGCGAGATCCAACGGGCCGTGGAAGCCCTGGCTCAGATGACATGACGGGTTTTCCGTGAAGCGGTAAAAGAATCATCCCTCCGCGTCCGCCAAGATACCCTTTCCATACCGCCTGTTCCGCCCTCCTTCGGGGATGGGACGCCCCATGAATGACCCCCGGCAGTCGAACCGCGAAATCCCGCGTGAGCGACCGGGCGCAAGAATCGGACAGGCGTTATAATGGGCCCCGGGTGTTTTCGGGGTTTCGTTGGGTGAAATCGAGCGCGAGAGAAAATCGGGAGTGGCCATGGCCATTTTGTTGGATGGAAAAATCGTTTCAAGCGCTGTCAAGGAAAGGCTGAAGGGCAAGGTCGCGGGCCTTCCTTCGGGACACCCCCGGCCCGGCCTGGCCGTCGTGTTGGTGGGGGAGGATCCCGCCTCGAAAATCTATGTCAGCAACAAGGAAAAGGCGTGCCAGGAGGTGGGTTTTCACTCGGTGGTCCGGCGTTTGCCGGAGGGAACGTCCGAGGCGGAACTCCTCCAGGTGGTGCGCGAGTTGAACGAAGACCCGCTCCTTCACGGCCTGCTCGTGCAATTGCCCCTTCCCAAGGGGTTCGATCCCCACAGGATTCTGCTCGCCATTGATCCTCGAAAAGACGTGGATGGACTTCATCCCGACAATCTCGGGCGCCTCGTGGCGGGTCTCCCAGGGCCGAAATCCTGCACGCCATTCGGCGTCATGGAAATGCTCCGCCATTACGGCATAACGGTTTCGGGCAAGAACGCCGTGGTGGTCGGGCGAAGCAACATGGTGGGGAAGCCGATGGCGCAGATGCTCCTGGCCGAGCACGCCACGGTGACCTTGTGCCACAGCCGAACCTCCGATTTGGGCGCCGAGACGCGCCGGGCGGATATTCTTGTGGCGGCGATCGGGAAGGCGCGGTTCATCAAGGCGGAGATGGTCAAGCCGGGGGCCGTGGTGGTGGACGTCGGCACCAATCGGCCGCCGGGCGAGAAACTTTGTGGCGACGTGGATTTCGGCCCCGTTTCGGAAGTGGCTTCGGCGATCTCCCCGGTTCCGGGCGGGGTGGGGCTCATGACGATCGCCATGCTCCTGCAGAACACTTGGGAGGCTTTCCGGGAGCAGACCGGGAATGGATCGGCCGCTTGATTTTCATCGGAGTGACCGGGGGAATCGGCGCGGGGAAGAGCGAAGTGTTGCGCCTGTTGAAATCGCGGGGCGCGGCGGTTCTTTCCGCGGACAAGGTGGCGCATCGTCTTTTGAGTCGTCCCGTGATTCGACGTAAACTGGTGCGGCGGTTCGGGCGTGAAATCCTCGGCCCGCGTGGGGGGATCGTCCGGGCGCTCCTCGCGAAAGCGGCTTTCAAGACGAAGGCGACCCAGGGGGCTTTGAACAAGATCTTGCATCCGCCCATCCGCGACGAGATTAACCGATGGCGTCGTCGCCAGGCGTCTCGTTCCCGCCCGCCCCGGTGGGCCGTGGTGGAGGTCCCCCTGCTCCACGAGGAGGGGTGGGCCGGTCTTTTTGACGGCGTGCTGAGCGTCCACGCGTCGGAAAAGACCCGCGTCCAGAGATTGGGAAAGCGTGGTTGGAGCGACAAGGAAACGCGTCGCCGTCACCGCCTTCAATGGTCATCGGCCAGAAAAAACAGGCTTTCGGATTGGGTCTTGATGAACGACGGATCCCGGGATTTGTTGGCCCGGCGGGTGAGCGACTGGTTGCGCGCGCTCCCGTCGAAAAGAGGAGACGCATGACCTTCTTGCGAGCGATCGAGTTCGAGCGGCTCGCATTGAGCCGTCGTTGGGCGCTGACGGTGGTGTTCTTTTTGCTCGGCGTTCTGGCCGCCTGGCGGGTTTTCTCCCTGGGCCACGAGGCCTCCGCGGTGTTCATTTTCGCCCCGCTACTGGTTCTTTTCACCATTTGGGTGGGTTGGGAATCCTCCGGTGTCCTGGGATTGTTGCTCATCACATTCTGCTTGCTGGTGCTGGTTCCAGCGTCGCTTTCCTCGACGGGTTGGCTTTTGCTTTCGGTGGGTCTTCTTTTAATCAACGGCGTGTATGTGTTCCGATACGCCAGGAACGACGAGGAGCGAATCGTCCGGGCGGGCGCGGTCCTCGAGGAGCACGAGTCCACCCTGGTCGGACTCAAAGCCGACTTGGCGAAAGTCCGGTCCACTTACGGCGTGGACCAGATCAAGATCCAGCGATACCGGGCGCTCAACGAATTGGCGAGAAACCTGGCGATGGTGTTCAAGACCAGCGATGTGGTCACCTTGCTGATCGAGACCATTTCCAAGACTTTCATGGCTCCCGGCGGCGTGTATACCTTACTGCTTTACGACAGCACCCATAGCAAGGCGCTCCACGCGGTCCGATACAGCGTGGACACCGAGATGGAGACCCGGTTGAACCGTTCCCGGCTCGATCCCGCCGAGCCCTACAACGCCTGGGTGACAGCCAACGCCCGGGCCTTGTTCACGAACGACGCTCACCGGGACTTCCGATTCGAGAATTACTCGCCCGCCTCGGGGCCTAAAAGCGTCATCGCGGCTCCCATGGTGGCCGGTCATGAGATGCTCGGCTTGATCCGCATCGAAAGCCCCCAGTCCGAGGTGTTCCGGCAGGATGACGCCCGTTTGTTATCCAACTTCGTGGACCTGGGGACCGTGGCCCTTGAGCAGGCCGGCCTTTACCGTCAAACCGTGGAGATGGCCATCACGGACGGGCTCACCGGGCTTTACGTACAGCGTTATTACAAGGAACGCGTGCGCGATGAGGTGCTTCGCGCCCGCGAATACGGCCTGTCCCTTTGCCTCATGATGATGGATGTCGACAATTTCAAGAGTTACAACGACACCTATGGGCATCTCGTGGGGGATAAGGTCCTGCGCGCCATCTCCAAGGTGCTGAAGGACACGGTTCGAGCGGTGGACCTCGTCGCGCGTTATGGCGGGGAGGAGTTTTCGGTGCTCCTCCCGAAGACGGGTTGGGACGGGGCTTGCACGGTGGCGGAACGCATCCGCCAAAGCGTGGAGGAATTGCAGATACCCGTGGTGGATCAGATGACCCGCGTCACGATTTCCATCGGGGTCGCCGAATATGAGATGGCGTTTGGGGAAGCGGACGCGTTTATCGATCGGGCGGACCAGGCCCTTTATCGCGCCAAGGCCGAGGGGAAAAACAAGGTTTGTCGTTGGGTCAACCCCGACGGAGGCGCGGTGTGAGACCCCTATTCACCCCCGCCGGTGGCGCGATTCTGGCGCTTGTTTTTATCGGGGCGGAACTCGTGTTCCCGAACCGGCAATGGATTCTGCACTTGCCCTTGCTCGCGCTGTATCCCTACGCGCGCCGCTCGATAAGGGGCGGCTTGGCTTTCGCCCTGGTTTTCACGGCGGGGATTGTGGCGGAGAAATGGGGATGGGGCCGCCTGGAAAATCTCGCGGTCTGGCCGGAGATTCTGGCGATTTTCTCCCTGATTTGGCTTTGCCACGTGTTGCGCCGCCGCGCGACCGAGGAAATGGGGCATCTCGAGGCCATCATCACCGATCGCGAGACGGAACGCTTCGCGTTGGAACGGGTTCTCCAGGAACAAAGGCGTGATAGCGGGCAATCCTCCCAACAACTCCGATCGGTGGAGCATCTTTTCGACGTCATGCGCGAGGCCGGCACCAATCTGAACGTCCAGGAAATGTTGGGGCTGGCCCAGGAATTCACTGAGCGCATGTTCCGGTTTCGGCATTTTGTCATGGGGATGGTTTCGGCGGACGGGAATCGTTACGAGATACGATCCGCGTCGGGATGCGACGAGATGTCCCTCCGCTTTTTTTCGGTGGATCGGAAATCCGAGACCTTGGCGGCGAAATTGGCCGCCGAGGGGTTGCCGCTTTGGGTTCCCGCCACGGCGCAGGATCCTCGATGGGCCCATCTTGCCGAGACCTCGCTTCGCTCTTTCGTGTACGTGCCGTTCGTGGTGCGCGGTGAGTCGATCGGCTTTCTCTGCGCGTACTCCCGGCAGGAAGCGCTGCTGGACGAAGAACGTTTCCAGAACCTCCAGGTCTTCTGTAACCAGATCGCGATCGGGCTTCAAAAAGCCCTCTTGTACGAGAAGGTCCAACGCCTTTCGATCACCGATGGGCTGACCAAGCTTTACTCGTACCGGTATTTCCGGCAACGTCTCGATGAGGAATTGGTCCTGGCCAAGCGCTACAGCTCCGTTCTTTCCCTGTTGATGCTCGACATCGATCATTTCAAAATGTACAACGACACCTACGGCCATCTGGCCGGGGACCAGGTGCTCCAGGAAGTGGCGAAAATTTTACGCGATTGCGCGGAGGCTTCCCATTTGGTCGCGCGTTACGGGGGAGAGGAAATGGTCATTCTGGCCCCTGAAACCGACCGGGAAAGGGCCGGCGCCTTGGCGGAAAAGATCCGGAAAGCCGTGGAAGAGCGCCGTTTTGAGGCGGGGCGGGCCACCACCGGGGTGACGGTGTCCGTGGGGGCCGCGGTGTACCCCCGAGACGCCCGGGCGGCTCTCGACCTGGTGGCGCGGGCGGACCAGGCCCTTTACGCGGCCAAGGAGGGTGGGCGAAACCGATCGGAACTCTATGACCCCTCCTTGCCGGTTCCAGAAAAAATGATTGACACTCCCGGGGGTGGAGGCTAGGATTTCCATGTCGCCCTTTTCGGGGCGGCTTTCTGAAGATTCCCGGATCAATCCCCGACGGCCCCGTGTCATTTCAGGATTCCCGAACTTAGGTCCCATTTTCCCGACAAACCCCAAATTGACCCATGAATAACAGGCGCCTGGTTTTCAACCGCGATAATGCGGAATACCAAAAGAACGGATAATGGCGAACTTGTCGTGTCGGTCCGTCCTGGATCGACGAATACAGGTCAAGCCAACGGTTCACCCTTGACGATCCTCCATCGGTTTCCACTGTGAGAACTCATCGTTCCAACCACCACCCTCCGAGGGCTCCCCGACGGCCCCTTCCACAACCCGATGTCGCCTATGACCCTCCCGCGGTCGTTTCGACCCTACCGGGGGGCGAATTAGAAAGGACGGTTACGATGGATATCACGGACCTGAAAAGGAAAAGCATCACCGAGCTCACGGAGATGGCTCAAAGCCTCAACGTGGAAAATGTGGCCGCCCTGAAGAAACAGGACCTCATTTTCAAGCTGTTGGAGGCGCAGACCCAGCGGAACGGGGTCATCAACGCCGAAGGCGTGCTCGAGATTCTTCCGGACGGGTTCGGGTTTCTTCGGTCCGCCAATTACAACTACCTGCCGGGGCCCGATGATATTTACGTGTCCCCCTCCCAAATCCGGCGGTTCAATCTTCGAACCGGGGACACCGTGACCGGGCAGATACGCCCCCCGAAAGAAGGGGAAAGGTATTTCGCCCTTCTCAAAGTCGACACCATCAATTTCGATCCCCCGGAGGCCGTGAAGGCCAAAGTGCTTTTTGACAACCTGACCCCGGTCTATCCCACCAAGCGGATCTGGATGGAAACCACCCCGGAGGAAATGTCCACGCGCGTGTTGGATCTTCTGGTCCCTCTGGGAAAAGGACAGCGCGGGTTGATCGTCTCGCCGCCCCGTACCGGCAAAACCATCCTTCTCCAGAAAATCGCGAACGCCATCTCCAAGAACCACCCGGAGGTGTACCTCATCGTCCTGTTGATCGACGAGCGCCCCGAGGAAGTCACCGACATGCAGCGCTCGGTCAAGGGAGAAGTGGTTTCCTCGACTTTCGACGAGCCCGCCGAGCGACACGTCCAAGTGGCTGAAATCATCATCGAAAAGGCCAAGCGCCTGTCCGAGCACAAAAAGGACGTCGTGATTCTCCTGGATTCCATCACGCGCTTAGGGCGCGCCTATAACACCATCGTGCCCTCCTCGGGCAAAGTGCTTTCGGGCGGCGTGGATTCCAACGCGCTCCAAAGGCCCAAGCGCTTTTTCGGGGCCGCGCGTGACATCGAGGAGGGTGGCAGTTTGACGATCATTGCGACGGCGCTCGTGGACACGGGTAGCCGCATGGATGAGGTCATCTTCGAGGAGTTCAAAGGCACTGGAAACATGGAAATCATCCTGGAACGCAAGCTCTCGGATCGACGCATCTTTCCGGCGATTGATATCACCCGATCCGGGACGCGCCGGGAAGAATTGCTCCTGTCCGAGGGGGAATTGAACAAGATTTGGGTCCTTCGCAAGATCCTGAATCCCAACAATCCGGTGGAGGCCATGGAGTTCCTACTGGACAAGATGAAGCGAACCAAGTCCAACAAGCAATTCCTGGAGGCCATGCGCGGGTCCGCCATGAACGGCGACTGAGCCGATGCAGGGTTGACCCGCTGATCCTGTTTTCAAAGGTCCCCCAAAGGGGTTATTTGCCACATGTCCCATTCCCGGCGGTTGTTTCTCGCGTTGGCCGCCTTATTGTTTCTTCTCTGGGGCGCCCTCGCCCTC
>CAZSKE010000091.1:0-7942 GCA_964607325.1 uncultured bacterium
GCCAGAGGATACCGTTTCACGCGGCTTCACAATACCATGAAAAACGGGCTTTTTTAGAAAAAGAACGGTCCCCTCTTCCCCGGGGCGAGGGCTGGTTCAGGGAAGCGAAAGAAGGGTCCCGTTTTCGAGCGGATAACGCGGCCCAGAAACACCCCCCCACGCGACCACGGCCACGACGATTGCCAACCCTTAACTCGCCATGTTCCCCACGTCTTTACGCTCCATCCACTTCACCGCCAAGAACAACCACAAGACCGCCACCACGGCGTCCACCACCATGCCGTCGACCGTCAAGCCCACTCCCGTCCCGGCCGACTGGAACTTCTCCCAAACTCCGGGCCAGAGGACGCGCAGGGCCCAATCGTTGAAGGCGCTGTAATTCGGGACGCGGTTGGAGGCGGCCAAGCCCACGACCAACAGCGCCGCGTGGACGTAAAGAAGAAGGGCCAGGTCGCCCCAACCCGTCATCAGGGTCGAAAACAGGATCACCACCGTCGAAAGAACCACGCCGACCCAAAGGGCCGACCCGAATTCGTGCCAAAACTCCCAGGAGCCCAAGTCCATTCCCTGGCCGGCCCGGAGACAGGCGGCCGCCCAAAACAGGAACTGGCAAACCTGGAACGCCGCGGACGCGAGGGCCAACGACGCCCACTTGGTCAGGACGTATTCCCTCCGCGAGAGCGGTCGCGTGAAAAGCAGGTGGTTCACCCCGCTCGCCATGTCCCGTCCGATGGTCCCCGCCCCCAGGACCCACACCACGAGGGGCGCCACCGAAGTGAAGGGAAAGACGGAGACGCCGCCCGAGGTGAGGAACGTGAAAAACAGGATCATCCCCAGGAACGACAACCGGGTCCAGTGATGCTGTTGAAACGTGTGAAGGACCACCGCGCGGTTAATCATGGGTTTCCGCCGCTTCCGCCGTGAAATAGCGCTCGAGCCGCGAGGCGGCGGGCGTCGCCTCGGCCACCGGGTATCCGGCGCCGATCAGGGCCGCCAAGACCTCGGCCGCGCCCTCGTCCCCCTCCACCTCGATCACGGCGCCCCGCTCTTTCGTTTCGACCAGCCGGACCTTCGGCAGGTCCAGAACCCTCGCGATCGGCCTCGCGGCCCGGGGAGGGTCGGCCCAGCGGACGCGGATCACGCGGCGCGCCGAGTCAGGCGCCATCGTGTCCCCCGTGGTGACGCTTCCACGCTCGATGAAGTGGATCGAATCGCACAGTTGCTCCACGTGCGCCAGCTGGTGGGAGGAAAGCAACACGAGGCATCCGCGCGCGATCTCCGCCTGGACGACGGAACGGAAAAGCGCCACCCCCCCGGGGTCCATGCCCGAGGTGGGTTCGTCGAGAAACAAGGTTTTCGGCTTGTGGAGGATCGCCTGGGCCAGGCCGATCCTTTGGAGCATGCCGCGCGAGTATGTCTTGAGAGGCTGAATCCAGGCGGATTCCGCCAAGCCGACCCGTTCGAGGCAGTTCTTGATCCGGTCGTTCCTCCCCTCTTTCGCCTGGAGGGAAAGCCGGTCGTGGTATTCCATGAAAGCCCAGCCGCGCATCCACATATCGAACCGGAGACGCTCGGGCACGTAGCCCACGCCAGCTCGAAACGCTTGGTCCTCGGGCGTCGCCCCATCAATGGTGATCGTGCCGCCGTCGCGATGAAGCAGGCCCAGAACGCACCCCATCAGGGTGGTCTTGCCCGAGCCGTTGGGGCCGATGAGGCCGTGGGCTCGGCCTCGGGGGAATTCGGCGTCCACCCCGACGAGGGCCTTCACGCGGCCCTTCCGGTAGGTCTTCGTCAGCCCCCGGACGATGATGCCATCGGACATAATTTAAGGAACCTTTCGTTGCGGATGGGACCCGACACCGGCCTCTAAAGTTCCCGTAGTTTACGGCCCACCCAGCGGGGCTGAGTAGCGATATTTCAGCGCCAGGAAGGGGTGACGGAGGGCGCGCTCATCCCGCGGAAGCGCCTGATCCACCGCGGAACGCGGTTAACTTCCTTATTTGCATTACCAAGACAGACCCCTATGATGTGGTCGTACTCTCCCCCCGACACCCACCCACCTCCGTCCCAAGGGCCGAAACCATGCAAGAACCCCCGCTGACGCCTTACGGAAACAAGCCGATGGTGACGCCCATCGTCAACTCCGTCAACTACCACTACGGTTCCTTCGAGGTTCTCCGGCAGATCACGGACGGCGAGATCGACGGTTACACCTACCACCGCGACGACAACCCGACGGTGCGCGCCGTGGAGAAAAAAATCGCCGCCATGGAGGACGCCGAGGACTGCGTCGTGTGCACCTCCGGGATGGCGGCGTGCACGTTGGTGTACCTGACGTACCTGAGCGCCGGGGACCACCTCATCCTTTTCCACGACATCTACGGGGCCAACTACAAGATCTCCATTGTTCTGGAGCGGTTGGGCGTCAAGGTCACCTGGCTCGACGGGGAAGACTACAAATCCGTCCCCAAGCACCTCACGCGCCACACGCGGATGGTCTTCTGCGAATCGCCCAGCAACCCCCTCTGCAAGGTCATGGACATCGAGTGGCTGGCCGGCGTCTGCCGCAAGAAGGACGTCATGCTGGTCGTGGACAACACTTTCGCCACGCCGTACCACCAGAAGCCGCTCCACCTGGGGGCCCACATGGTCGTGCACAGCGCCACCAAGGCCCTGGGCGGCCACAACGACCTGATGGCCGGGGCCATCGCCACTCGCAAGGACGATTACGAGAAACTCTGGTTCAGCCGCCAGGCCTTCGGCACCACGTTGGACCCCTACTCGGCCTCGTTGTTGGAACGCGGCTTGAAAACCTTCGAAATACGCGCGCAGAAGATGTCGGACAACGCCATGGCCATGGCCAAATTCCTGTCGAAGCAAAAGGCGATCTCGAACCTCACTTATCCCGGATTGCCCACCGACAAATCCTTCAAGATCAGCAAGAAACAGATGGTCAAGGGCTTCGGGGGAATGATGTCCTTCGAGGTGGGGACCCACATCAAGCACGCCAAAACGTTCATCTCGCGATTGAAGACCATCTACCACGCGGTGAGCCTGGGGGCCACGGAGACCCTCATCTGCATCCCCTTCCTCACCACCATGCTGTACATCCCGCCCGAGCGGCGGCTGACTTTCGGCGTGAAGGAAAACACCGTACGCCTTTCCGCAGGCATCGAGCCCATCGACAAGCTCCTCGACGACCTCAAAAAGGCTCTCTCGGTACTCTCCTGAGGCTGAAAATCCTTTTTCGCCCGTCCCCCGGCCGGGCCCCGGGGACGGTGGCGGCCGGAGCGGCCCGCCTTTTCACCCTTCCGCGGACGTCATACCGCGACACCGGCGGATCCAACAGTCGTCAAATCATTCGTCTCCATAATTCCACAGGCGGATTCCACATGAAACAAAGATCAGCCGTTTCAACCCTGTTCTGCGCCCTGATCCTTTGCGCAACCGGATCCCTCCGCGCGTCCAACCAAGCCGACGGCGCCCCCACCCCGCTTCCATCGCTCAAGGTCGAGGGAAACCGGATCGTGGACCCCGAGGGAAAAACCGTCGTCTTGAAGGGCCTGAATCTCGGGTACCCCTACCTTCTCCAACAGGAAGGCCGCTGGTCCGAGGACCATTTCCGGGAAGCGGCGTCCTGGGGGGCGAAACTTCTCCGCGTCTATGTCGATCCCGGGCATTACCGGCAGGTCGGTTTGGAAAAAAGCCTGGAGGAGTTGGACCAAGCGGTGGACTGGTCCAAGAAATACGGCATGTACGTGATGCTGGACTGGCATTCCATCGGGAACCCGGTGATGGGCATCTTCCAGCCCCCCTGGGAAGAGACGATGAGGACCACGCCTGAAGAGATGAGGGAATTCTGGGCCGCGGCCGCCGCGCGTTATCGGAACGAACCCGCGGTGGCTTTCTACGAGATCTTCAACGAGCCGGCGGCCATCCACTGGAAGGGAGGCCGCTTGAGTTGGGCCGAATGGAGGGACGTGGCGGATTCGGTGATCGACGTGATTTACGCGCGAAACCCCGACGCCATCCCCGTGGTGGGCGGGATCGCCTGGTCCTTCGACCTGACGGGCGTGGCCTCGGAGCCGTTGCGGAACACGGGCGTCGTTTTCGCCGCGCACCCCTATCCCGGCCACTCCCCGAAAGCCCAGTGGGAGCGGACCTGGGAAAGGAATTTCGGGTACCTATCGAAGGATCATCCGGTCATGCTGACCGAGTTCGGGTTCGACCCGAACGACACCGTCATGCCGAGCGTCTACAAGGCGGACGTGGATTACGGGAAACGCATCCTCGCGTTCGCCAAGAAACGCGGGATGTCCTGGACAGCGTTCGTCTTCGCCGCCACCCCGGGTTGGCCCATGCGGCTCCTTCGGGATTGGGATTACACCCCCACCAAGTCGGGAGCCTTCTTCAAGAAGGAACTCCGGAAATAGTCGAGAAGCCTCCGACGTCCTTCGCTCGGCCGACCCGGGTTTTCCCGTCGGTTAATCGCGAACCCGCGGTCGCGCCACCCTTCCCCCGCGCCCCCTTCAAAGCCTTTTCCTTGAAGCTCCCAAACCCATCGCCGATAATCACCCGGCGTTTGGATTTCCCCAGGAGCCCCATGCGAGAAACCTCTTCGTCGGGATCGCCCTTTTGTTGGTGCCCTTCGCCCTTCAGCCATTATCCGGTTGCAAGAAAAAAGCCACGCCTTCCGCCCCCGTGACCATTACGCAACCCGTCACCATCATCCTGCTCGCCACCGCGACTCCCAGCGACACGTCATCCCCGACCGTCACGGCCACCACAAGCCACACGGGGACCTTCACCCACAGTCCCACCGTCACCCCGACGTCGACCACCACTCTCACTCCCACCGTCACGGCCACCACGACCCACACGAGGACCGCCACGCACACCCGCACCCCCACGCCTCCCCATGGGTATTTAAGCCAATGGGGCAGTTATGGGATCGTCCTAGGATCCCTGAATGACATTTGGGTGGACGGTTCGGGCAACCAGTTCGTCCTGGTGACCAACCGGTCGAGCCACATCGTCAAGTTGGGTCCCGACGACACCCTCCTCAACGAATGGGGCCCGGACGGCATGGCCGAGGGACAGATCAACAATCCAACCGGCATCGCGGTGGACTCTTCGGGAAACATTTTCGTGTCGGACACGGGCTCTAACCAGGTCAACAAATTCAACAGCTCGGGTGTCTTTCAAACCCGATGGGGCGGATCCGGCTCGGGAGACGGGCTATTCGACGGTCCCAAGGGCATCGCCTTGGACACGACGGGCAACGTCTACGTCGTGGATAGCGGCAACAACCGGATTCAAAAATTCAGCTCCGCCGGGGCCTACCTGGGCCAATGGGGCGTTACCGGCGTCAATGACGGTGATTTCCAAGACCCCAACGACATCGCGATCGATTCCTCGAACAACGTGTACGTCATGGACACCGGGAACGACCGGATCCAGAAATTCACGACCCTCGGGGTTTACCTCGGCCAGTGGGGTTCGAGCGGTTCGGGCTCCGCGCAGTTCCAGAACGCCAACCACATCACCGTGGACGCCTTAGATTACATTTACACCTCCGACACTTCCCTCGACCGCGTCCAGAAATTCGACAGCGCGGGAACGCCGGTCACGCTTTGGTCTTCCGGCAACCTGTTCAGTCTGGACTCGGGGCCGTCGAACAACCTCTACGCGCTCTCTTCCTTGGGAGTGACCCGGTATAACAGCGATGGGGGAACCCTGAACCAGGTGATCCTCAACAGCCTGACAGGACGCTTCAACGGCCCCGAACTGGCGTCCTTCGACACGGGCGGACACCTAGTGGTGGCCGACCGGCTCAACCGGCGGGTTCAATCCTTCTACGTGAGCGGAGCTGTCTACGATTGGGTGAACAGTTCGGAATGCGTCGGGACGGCCGCCCGGCCCTCCGGGGACATCTACATCTCCAACTGGGCCGGCGCCTTCGCCCGTTACGACTCTTCCCTGTCGCTTCTCAACTCATACGGAAGCGGCGATATCACCCACGCCACCGGGCTGGCGGTGGACCCGGCGACCCAGGACGTCTATGTGGCGGATTACACGCTCAACCGGATCCGTCGTTACAACGCCCTGGGCGTGTATCAAAGCCAATGGGGCGCCCCCGGGACCGGCACGTCCCAGTTCTCCGGGCCTTATGGGATTGCCACGGATTCCTCGGGCAACGTGTATGTCGCGGACAGCGGCAACAACCGAATCCAGAAATTCAACAACGCGGGCGCTTATCTGACGCAGTGGGGAGGCTCCGGGTCCGGCGACGGCCTGTTCAACGTTCCCCTGGGAGTGGCCGTCAGTCCCACGAGCGGCATGATTCTCGTCACCGATTCCAACAACAACCGGGTGCAGGAATTCACCGACACCGGGTCCTATGTTTTCCAGTGGGGAACGTCCGGCTCGGGAAACGGCCAGTTCGACACACCGATCGGCGTGGCGGTGGATTCTTCCGGTTACGTGTGCGTGGTGGACAGCGGCAACAACCGCGTTCAGCGCTTCCGCCCCTGATCCAGCGCGCCTCAACGACAAAGTTCGAGGGCGTCGGCCGGCGGGTTCCTTCATACCCTTTTTCAGAAGGATGATTCGAGTCCCGTCAACGCTCGCGGCCGCCGAATGAATACGTCAGCGTGATTTTATGCGTCGCGCCCAAATCCCCGAAGGGGGTGAAGGCGTAATCCAGCGCGAAAGGCCTCGCCTGGAGGCCGAACCCTCCCCCGAACCCCGATCCCTGTCTCGAAACCTGTTTCTTCGCGTCCCACTCGTAGCCAGTCCTCAAACAAAGCGTGTCCTTCACGATGACTTCCATTCCGTGTTGCGCGGAAAAACCCCGCCCCTTGTTCGTGTTGCCGTCCGTGGCCAAGCGTAACCGGAGCGGCCGACGGCCGGTGGCCCACGAGGCGCCCAGGTAACCATTGGCCGGGATGGAACCATCCGAGGCCGAGCCGATATTGCGGCACCCGCAAGAGAACGCGACGTTCTTGAGGCGCGCCAGGAATCCCGCGTCGAGACCGTAACCGTTCAAGGCCTCCCCGATCCCCGTTTCCCGGTAGTACTTGCCCGACAAGCCGAAGGCGACGCGCCCGAAACGCCACGCCGCCCCCAGGTTGGCGCCCCAAACCTTGGGGGTGGCCGTCCCCGTGGGCGCCCCGAAATCATCGCGCAGTTCGAATCGGCCCAGTCCGACATACGAGAATCGCGCGCCCCAGGCGCCGCCCCTGGCGCGAAAGATCGCCGAAAAGTCCTGGGTGGACGTGTCCATCAGCCAGTCGTTGTAGGTCGTCTGAATCTGGTTGCGACTTTGAAACGCCATGCCCGCGGGGTTCCAATAAAGCGCGCTGGGATCGTACGCGACCGAGCTAAAGGCGCCCGCCATCCCCGCGGCGGCGGCTCCCACGGGCAGGTTCATGGCCTGAAGGGCCACATCCGCCGAGGCCGTCGTTTGGCCCCCGGCCAGCGTGGGCAACAACAGTGTCAGAAGAAGCGTGGTCTTTCTCATGGGCGCGCCACCAGCATCTTTCCTTTGCCGATCAACCCTGACCGGCCACCCCGGATGACGTAAAAGTATACTCCCGGCGCGAATCCCCGCGTCTCCACCTGGAGCGCGTTACGAGCCCCGGGGACCGCCTCCCCGGTGTCGCGAGCGACATTCACGCCCGCTAGGTTATAGACGCAGACCTCCACTTGTTCCGAAAAGGCGTCGGGAAAGACGAATCGGGCGATGTCGATCGCGGGTTGGGGATAAACGTAAAGCCCCGCGGGAAGCGCGGGCGTGGCCGTCGGCGTGAGGGTGCGAGTTCTCGTCGCGGTCACGGTGGGGGTCGGCGTGTTCGTCGTCGTGAGCGTGTGAGTCGAGGTGATCGTGGGCGTGGGCGTAACGGTGAAGGTTCGGGTAAAGGTGGGCGTGAGCGTGTGCGTA
>CAZSKE010000092.1:0-7941 GCA_964607325.1 uncultured bacterium
GGCTCCTGAAGGGTGGGAGTGGGCGTATAACCCGACTACACAGATGATCGCAGCTAGGAAGAAGTGCTAGGGGGGTAGTATGGGCTTCGACATTACAGGGCTTGGCAGTGTATTCGACTTCGTTGGGAAGGTTGTGGATAAGATCTTCCCTGACAAGACGAAGGCTGAGGAGGTTAAGCTAGAGATGCTACGCCTTCAGCAGGCTGGTGCACTGAAGGAGATTGAGCTTGAGTATAACATAATGCTTGAGCAGATCAAGGTGAATATGGAAGAGGCTAAAAGCTCACGGCTGTTTGTGAGTGGCTGGAGGCCTTTTGTAGGCTGGGTCTGTGGAGGGTCCTTTGCCTATAACTACATCCTGATGCCCTTTATTGTATGGATAGCAGCTTGGGCAAGTGGCACAGCGCCAGTGATGCCTGAGCTGGACATGGGAGAGCTGACCACCTTGCTATTTGGTATGTTAGGCCTTGGTGCTATGAGGTCATTTGACAAGGTGAAGAAGGTGGAGTCCCGTTAATCTTCGTTCGATCCGGGAACATAGTTATTATGGAACAGCAAGATAAGATCATGGGCATGGACAGAGATGAAGTGAAGACACTGATGAGCCAGTGCTTCCTTAGTACGAAGGTCTGTGCAAAAGTTATGTTCCCGGATCGCTTTTATCGCCCATTCTCAACATTACATAATGAGGTGTTTCAGATCCTTGATGATGATAAGATCCAGCTGGCCGTCATAGTAGCCCCTCGTGGCTTTGGGAAGACAAGTTGTGTTAACTTGGCCTTCCCATCGAAGAAGATCCTGTTTAGGGAGAAGAAGTTCATTGTCCCTATTAGCTGCACTGCAACACAGGCAGTGATGCAGGGGGAGAACCTGAAGAGGGAGCTCCTGCAGAATAGGATTATCACTGGCCTTTTTGGTCCTATGAAGTCTGACAACTTCTCCAAGGAGATGTGGGTTACTTCAACTGGAACAGCAGTAATGCCAAGGGGCGCGGGCCAGCAGGTTCGTGGTATCTTATTTGGAGATAGCCGACCTGATCTTATCATCATCGACGATTTGGAAGACGCAGAGAGTGTGAAGTCGGAAGAGCAGAGGATTAAGACAAAGGCTTGGTTCTTTGAAGATGTCTGGAACTCTGTAGACCGTGGTAGGAAGGACTGGAAGATCATAGTCATTGGGACGCTGTTACATGAGGACAGCTTGCTGGCCAATCTGTTAGAGGATCCAGGTTGGCATCATGCTCACCTGAGTCTGTGTGATGAGCAATTTCATAGCAACTGGCCTGACTTTATGAGTGATCAGGAAGTATCTGCCCTTGTCGACTCGTATCGTAGGATGGGTCTGTTGGACTCCTTCTATAGGGAGTATATGGGCGTCCCTATCGCCAAGGAGACGGCGCGCTTTAAGCAGGATATGTTTAAGTACTATGAGGAGACAGACAAGAGCTTTGTTGCGGATAGGCCCAAGCTTGAGAACCTGGTGATCCTTGACCCTGCAAAGACGGCGAAACAGGCAAGTGACGAAACGGCTATTGTTGGAGTTGGAGTTGATGTCCAGACTCCTAGGATCTATGTTAGGGACATTGTAAAGGGCCATATTCATCCTGATCAGCAGTACACAGAATGCTTCAATATGGCGGATAGACTGGGGGCTAGGACTATTGGTATTGAAGTGACATCACTCAATGAGTTTATAACCTATCCGATGCGTACTGAGATGCTAAGGCAGAAGCGCTACTACAACATCGTGGAGCTGAAGGCGAGGGCTAGTAAGGAAGAGAGAATAGACGCTTTGATCCCCTTCTATCGCCTAGGCTTTATGTATCATAATAAGAATGTCTGTAATCAGTTGGAGCAACAGCTGATGAGCCATCCGAGGTCTAAGAAGGACGACCTTATGGATGCCTTGGCCTATGTAGTAGAGATGCTCGAGATGGGAGAGAGGTACTTTGTGCCACAGAAGTCGGAGGATGAGATTGAGGATGAGTATAAGGACCTAGATCCTGATGAACTAGGGCCAATGCTGCCAGCTTCTGGAAACTGGAGGTGCATATAAGTGGGCAGTTGGGATGATAAGAATGAGTTTCAATATAACGTAGAGGCGAAGAGTGGGACTAGGACTTCTCTGGCTCAGTCGCAGCTCTATATCTTTGAATCTCTGATGTCTGCTGATGGTGTTTATATAGTCTATAACACTACCATTGGTGGTGACTACTATGGTATGTTCTCATCAGTGGCTAATTGGACACCGCCTGTTCAGACTGTACCTACTTGGAACTTCTTCAACTTAACAGCCCTAAATGTTGGGCTGACTGAGCGATCTGGGAAGACGATTGGCCAGCTGTGGAATACATCTAACAACATATACCAGGTGAGCTTTGTAACAGATGGAACAATGGCAGGGAGCCATGCCATTGGATACGCTTCCTATGGATACATCCCAGCAGGATTGGCAGATGGAGGAGGTGGGAATCTTGACTCCAATGGAGTGCCTCAGGATTATGACTACCAGGAGCTTGGGGCTTTCAGTGGATGTCTGTGCAGTGAGTCACCTGGGCATTATCTGGAAGGGGTAGGATTGTGGGTCTGTGATTCCTATATCCGAGGGTCAGCGGCGGAAGAAGAGGCTGCATCACAGCCTACACTGATGACTGGTAGTATAATAGGAGTACATAAGAGCAATCCATCTAATACATATAACTCCTATGGCTATGTTGCTAACTCCATTGGATCTCAGCAGGGGCAGTATGCTCCTACTGCTGCTTACTTAGCAGCCAATGGCTGGATATATGGAATAGACTTTGCATTAGCCAGCTTCTATAGCGCCGCTATTCGGCTGAATGTAAACGTCTCAATATCAGAGACGACAACACCTGCGGCTTTGTACTTCAACGTCGGTGGAGTGTCAACGCTGGCAGTTAGCTCAACTGGTGTAGCAGTAACTGGTGCCTTGATAGCCTCTGGCTTCCAGATGACAACAACACCAGTTGCTGGCTATGTGCTTACCTCAGACGCCTATGGCATTGGAAGTTGGCAGCCTGCGTCTGGAGTGTTTCAGCTTCTGTCTGACACGACACCTCAGCTGGGTGGGGCTCTTGATCTGAACGGCTTCTACATAACCAATGCAGTAGCTGTTAGCGGAGACTATTGGTTTCAGATGTCTGCTAGTCCAATAGCTGGCCGCTTCAATATATTTGAAGTTGACGGTGGGTCTGCTGGGGCTGGGCTCATCTCAGCTCGATATAGGCAGGACGCAAGTAAGAACGTAACCATTCAGCATAATGGAACTGATGGGTGGTTTACTTCAAATGCTGGAAGGCTTTGGCTTAATGCTGGTTCTTATGTGTCTGTGTATAGTCCACTTGACCTATATGGTCAGTTTATATACAACTCAGTAGCTGGAGGTGATGGGAACTTCTATCTAGAGTTCGCCGGAGGTAATACAACTGATACCTACAATGTGGTAATGGCTGGGGGGAATATATCTGGGACTTATGGAATAGGCGTCCTCCAGGCGAGATATAGGAAGTCGACCACTAAGATTATCCAAGTGTACCATAGTGGAGCTGGTGGTATTGTAGGGACTATGTATGGAAACTTGGCTCTGTCTCCAGCTGGTGGCACAGTTGTAGTGAATGGTGAGCTACAGCTTGGTGGAGATCTGCTGTGCCAGACTCATGATATAGTAGGCATCGAGTATGGTACTTATAACAACGTATGCTGTGTTGGAAGCAGTGCGACACAGGTGGGCTGTGTAACAGCATGGTATGGGACTGCTAGGGTCTATGGAGTGGGTATGTATCATGATGGGACTACTGCAGTTATTACCTCGTCAGGTGGTGGGAATCTGAATATAGAGCCTTACTCTGGCATCTTGGAGTTGAATGGGGAGGTCGTGTCCTACGGGGCTGATAATAGTGGAGGGGCGGGCTACAAGGTACTTAGGATACCTAACTAGGAAGGAGGTCAAAGAGAGATGCTTGTAAACTTTAACACGGAGATAGTTGATGTAGTATCAGGGAAGGCCTTCAGGGATGAAAGTGATCAGATAATGACCCTTCGTATTGCTTCGATCAGGGCGCTGGTCACTCCATTTAAAGGCGAGGAGGGGCTTGCTGCGGATAAGAAGGTTGAAAGGTGGGAGCTGGCCCTTCGCCTAAAACAGCAGCCTGATCCATTTGAGGTGACTGCGGAGGAAGTGGTCAAGATCAAAGAGCTGATGAACAAACTGTATGGGCCTGGTATCATTGGGCCTGCTTATAAGCTATTTAAAGAGGCTGGTGCATAAGGAGATATAGGAATGCCCACTATACTTGATCCAAACGCTTCAGGAAGGGCTGTTTATGAGTCTGAGGATTTAAGCTATAAGTACCCATCTGGCCTAGATCTAAGGCCTGGCTCTCCGCTTCATGCCAAGCTTCTGACTCAGATCTACTCCAGGGCTCAGGAGAGTAGCAATGAGATCTCTAAGCGGTATGCGTCTTGGAAGAAGGTAGATGAGACCCTTACCGCCTATATCTATACAAGCGATGCTGAGAAGCTGGTGAAAGAGAAGGATGAACGGAAGCCTGTTTCCATAGTTGTTCCATATAGCTATGCGACACTGGAGACGATCTTGACTTACTTCGTCATGGCCTTTTTGGAGGATCCGATCTTTAGGTATAGTGGAGCTGGGCCTGAGGATACAATAGGGGCTATTCTGTTGGAAAAGGTCGTTGAGCTTCAGACTAACAGATATAAGGCTGGATTGGCTCTGCATACGATGTTTAGGGATAGCCTCTCCTATGGAATGGGCATAGTGACTCCGACCTGGGAGCAGAAGTGGGGTTGGAAGTCAACTGTTGTGGCAGATGGATTCTTCTCTCAGCTTCTTAATGTCTTTATGCCCAATGGAAGTGGGAAGAAGAGGGATAGGGTTGAGGCGGTACTGTTCGAAGGGAACAAGTTGTCGAATGTTGACCCTTATATGTACCTCCCTGATCCCAATGTGCCTATCCATGATGTCCAGAGTGGGGAGTTTGTAGGCTGGATTCAGGCATCTAATTATATGAAGCTGCTGGAAGTGGAGAGAAATGACAAGAGCTTCTTCAATGTGCAGTATTTGAAGGGGCTAACTGGCGCTTCTGGCCAGTCTGTGTTTAATAAGATGAAGACAGCCAGTGGTAGATCAACGAGGTTTGGCACTAGCACATCCCCTGGTGCCTCCACGACATCGCCAATAGACGTTATCTGGCTCTATTGGACGCTGATCCCCAAGGACCAAGGGCTTGGGAGTGCGACTTATCCTGAAAAGTGGCTCTTTGGCTTGGCTGCAGATAAGATAATTATATGCGCTAAGCCTCTTGGCCTTAATCATGATATGTATCCAGTTGCAGTGTGTGCGCCTGACTTTGATGGATATAGTCCGACGCCTGTGTCTAGGCTCGAGCTGATGTATGGGATGCAAGAGGGACTTAATTGGCTCTTCAACAGCCATATGACTAACGTCAGGAAGGCGATCAATGATATGCTTATCGTCGACCCAAGCCTCATCAACATGGCTGACTTGGAGGATCCTGGGCCTGGGAAGTTGATTCGGATGAGGAGGGCTGCTTGGGGAAGGGGTGTTGACAAAGCGGTCATGCAACTGCCTGTGCAGGACATAACTAGTCGCCATATTGCAGATGCCTCCGTGATTGCTGACTTTATGCAGAGGACAAGTGCAGCCACTGACGCACTGAGTGGAATGGTTCGGAAGAGTGGAGAGCGAGTGACAGCTGCTGAGACACAGGGGACTATGAAGAGTGCCTTGAGTCGACTAACGAAGGCGGCTAAGATAGCAAGTATGCAGGCGATGCAGGACTTGGCCTATATGTATGCAAGCCATACGCAGCAGCTTATGTCCAAGGATGTGTGGATTAAGTCACTTGGAACGTGGCAAGAGGTGCTTATGCAGGAGTTTGGGACTGCTAAGCTGGTGACGCCAGTTGACCTGATTGTCGACTATGACATTATCGCAAAGGATGGCTCTGTCCAGGGGAATGAGTACAACGACGCATGGGTTGAGGTGTGGCGTGTCCTGGGGACAAATCCGATGCTTCTGAATCAGATTGATGGTGTTAAGGTCTTTAAGCACATCGCCAGGATCCTGGGAGCAAAGGACATCAACGACTTTGTGATCCAGAAGGGGCCTATGCCTCAGGTGAATTCTACTGTGCAGGGCCAGGGGGTTATTGATCAGGGTGTTCAGACAGGGGACTTAATGCCGCTGAGTCAGGTTGGTTAGAAAGGATTGTTATGCACTTATCAGATGTAGATGCACTTGAGAACAGTGTGGGTTGGAAGGACATCGTTGAGGTTCTGCAGGAGGTCCGCAGAGGTCTGTTGGAAGAGGATCTTCTGACTGTGAATCCAACTGATGCAGCGAGGATAGCGGATATACAGGGCCGCATCTCAATGATTGACTTTGTGTTGAAGCAGCCTGATGCACAGAGAAGTGAGATTAAATCAGGGTTAGGAAAGTCCAATAAGGAGAAAGGAAGGTAACTATGGAAAACGAAGAGAGCACCAATCTGCAGCCTGGACAGGAAGAGATTATTTCTGATCTGATTAGTGACTTTACACCGCCTCAGGATATGCCAAAGCCTGACGAGCCACCTGAGATAGAAGAGCCTCCTGCGAAAGAGGAGCCTCCTAAGGAAGGGCCGCCTGCGATAGAAGAGCCTCCCAAGCCGCCTGTGGCCCCTGAGACCAAGGTCGGTCCTGATGGGAGGCCGCTTGTTGTTGAGCCACCTAAGCCAAGTGAGGGTGAGCCGCCTAAGGAGGGGGAGCCTCCGAAGGCTAATGAGACGGAGGAGGAGAGGCTAAAGCGGGAGAATGATGAGCTGAAGAAGCTTGTTGAAGGTATGGCCAATCAGGTTTTTGCCCCTAAGCCGACGCAGCCGTTGACGCCTGAGCAGGAGGCAGAGCAGAGGCGTAGGCAAGAGGAGATTGCCAAGCAGGTTCTGCCCTTTCTGAAGGATGAAGCGTCCTTTGACGCAGCGACAAAGGATGCTCAGAGCATGAACGCTCTGCTGACCACAGTGGTTAACACTGCTGTGATGCGGACAGTGCAGATGTTGCCTGGGATTACGACAAGATATGTAGATAGACAGCTGTCCACAAGGTTGGCTATTCAGGACTTCTTCCGCCAGAATGAAGACCTGATTCCATATAGGCAGTACCTTGGCTTTGTCTATAACGAGATGGCTGCAAAGCATGCTGACTGGGATATGAGTCAGGTGCTTAAGGAGTCGGAGAAGGAAGTGAGGAGTAGATTGAGTATCGCTCGTCAGAACCCTGGGGCCTCACCTGAACCTGGGAGGGCTGGCGCTACTCGTACTGCAGAGAATCAACCCGCTTTCGTGCCGAAAGGCGGAAGCCGAAAAGGGCAAGCCCAGACTGATGTACGTACTGGGGAAGAGAAGCAGATTGAAGACTTAATATCGTAACTATGTTCGGCGATCGAACATAGGTTCCAAAGGAGGAACTTACGATGGGTGGATTGGATAGTGCGCTTTATAACTTTGCACGACGGGGGGTAATGCCTCGTATGCAGGGTGGTGTAGGTGGAGGGCCTCTTTCCCTGGATTCTGATGGTAAGCTGATCAGAGCTGGGATTGGAAGGGAGTTCTTCGTGGCGGGAAACTGGGGAGTCGACACGAATGACGGCTCCTCATGGGATAAGGCCTTTAAGACTCTGGCGGCTGCTATCACTGCTAACAATGCAGATGTGGCAGCGGACAAGTATGGATGGGATACCAGGAATAGAATCTATCTGAGCGCTGGCACCACGACTGAAACCCTTGTGGCCTTTCCTAACAAGTGCGACGTTATTGGCGTTGGCTCCTATGACGCCAATGATAAGCCTGGAATCACTGGGCATCACGCTCCTGTGAATGCAGGTAACTATGGGACCAGGTTT
>CAZSKE010000093.1:0-2379 GCA_964607325.1 uncultured bacterium
ATCATATAGGCGGCGGTAGACAGATGGCCGTTAGCGGATTTTTTCAGATTAAACCAACCGCTAACCGCCGACTGAAAGCGAGACTCAGCCCCGGCGGGCGCGAAGCATGCCCAAACGCAATTCCACCTCGCCCGCGGCGCGGATGATTTCCTGGGGCTGGCCGGCTTTTCGGGATTCATCCAGCAGGAACTCGCGGACCAACCCCAAGAGGCTCTCGAGTTTTTCCGTCAAGTCGCGGTCCCGCGCGGCCAAGCGGAGCCAATCGTCGGCCAGAATGAAAAAACGTTGGAAGGCCTTGCGGTCGACGGACTGGCTCATCCGCAACGGCGCCAACAAGTCCATCAGCATCCCGTCCATTTCCCTCTCGATCTGGAGGATCTGGAGTTTCAAGCCGTCGACCGCCTGAAGCGAGGTGCGTTGGAAAAAAGCCTGCGCCGCGTTCCGGAACTCGTCGAAGGGGCCGCGCACCTTGAGCGCCTGCAGGAAGTCCTCGTCCGACAGCCGTTCCTGTTTGGTGAGGCTGAGTTTCCGGTCGATGATCGGCGTGCCTTGAAACCGGGCCAACCCCAACGCCACGCCCGCGCCCAGGGCCAGGCGGACCGGGCCGCCCCATCTCAACTCCTCGTCACCCGCTTCCAGGCCCACTTGGGGGCCCAGGTCCCCCGGCGTCGTCCAATCGGACGCCTGTTCCAGCCGGAAACAACTCATGAGGATGGACTCCTCGACCCCCTCGATCCCCAGTCCCAGTATCGGCAACTCCGCCCGGATCTCCTCCGAAGGGTTCATGAACACGTCCCGGTCCTCTTGTTTTTGCCAAACCCTCAGGACCGGACAGGCCGTCAGATCCAGGAGATCCTGGATCGCGCGTTCGGAATAAACCGTCAATTCGACGGACCGGAACGGCTTGGGGCAGGGGATGGCCAGATCAAGGGACAAGCGTCAACCTCGGTAGCGCGGTCAGCCGGCGGCGGACCCATATTCTTTGTCGTATCCCTCGCCCCATGGGGGAGAGGGAGGAGTCAAAACATGACCGAGCGAGCGTCATAGGGTGTTCCTCCCTATGGACCCTCCTCGAACACAAAAATCCCGTCGAACGAACGTGGATCACGACGCCAGCGGCAAACTCTTTTTGTCCCGGCCTTCAGCCAGGCGCCAACGACCCGCCGTCAGCCCGAGTCCTTCCGCCAAGCCCACCCACCGCGCGCGGATTCAAAAAAAGGAGCTCCCGGCCAGGCAGGCGCCGTTCGAGGCGGCCAACCGGGCGATAAAGCGGCCCGAATCCTTGATCACGCGTTTCTGCGTCTTGAAATCCACATGGACCAGGCCGAAGCGCGGCTTGTAGCCGGAGGACCATTCCAGATTGTCCATCAGCGACCAGACGAAATAGCCCCGGACGTCGGCCCCGCGCGCCACCGCCCTTCGGACGGCCTCCGCGTGGAGGGCCAGGTAAGCGACCCTTTTGCCGTCGCGCACGCGTCCGTCGCGGCCGGGTTTCTCCCCGAAATACGCCGCGCCGCTTTCCGTCACGTACAAGGGATATCGGCCGTAGGTTTTCGTGACCCATCCCAGCGCGTCGCGCAAACCCTCGGGGCAGAACGGCCAGCCCAGGTCGGTGCGTTCCACTTTTCGACGCACTTCCAACGGGTCCCGGCCGGGGCGGGCCCGATGGAACCGGCTGAAATAATAGTTCACCCCCAGGAAATCCAGGGAGGGGCTCGCTTCCTTCAAATCCCCGGGTTTCACGAGCGGCGCGACTCCATCCCGTTCCGCCTTCCGCCAGGCAACGGCGGGATAACGACCCATCAGGAAAGGATCGAGATAATACCTTTCCCGCTCCCGCTTGGCCTCGGCGGCCCGACGGTCGGCCGCGTGGTTTTCACGCTCGGGATACTCCATCGCGATGTTGGGACAGATGCCGAGTTGAAGGCCCTGGCGCGTGGCCCGGACGGATTTGACCGCCCTCCCGTGGGCCAACATCAAGTGGTGAAAAACCTGGAGGGCGGTGGCGCGGTCCCGGACCCCGGGCGCGTGCCATCCTCCCTCGAACCCGCAGAACGCCACCACATTGGGCTCGTTGATCGTGGCCCAGAGCCGGGCCCGGTCCCCCAAGCGCCGCGCGCAAACCGCGGCGTAATCCGCGAACCAATCGGCCGTCCGCCGGTTGAGCCAACCCCCCGCGTCCTGGAGCGCCTGCGGCAGGTCCCAATGATAAAGGGTGACGAAAGGCGTCACACCGCGCGCGAGCAACCCGTCCACGAGACGGTCGTAAAAATCGAGGCCGCGCGGGTTGGGTTTTCCCCGCCCTAGCGGCAGGACGCGGGGCCAGGAAATCGAAAACCGGTAAGCAGAGATCGGAAGCGAAGGATACGCGGGCGCTCG
>CAZSKE010000093.1:2389-7914 GCA_964607325.1 uncultured bacterium
AAACCGGTAAGCGTTGAGGTTCAACGACTCGAGGAGGTTGAGATCGGTCTTCCACCTGCGGTAATGATCGCAGGCGATGTCGCCCGTCTCCCCGCGGGCGACCCGCCCCGGGGTGTGGGAGAAACGGTCCCAGATGGATTCGCCCTTGCCGTCGGCCTTCCAGGATCCCTCGATCTGGTAGGAAGCCGTGGAGGCGCCCCAAAGGAACCCCTTCGGAAAGGTCGCCGATTCGCGCTCTTCTTTCATGCCCATCCTTCTCTCCCGGGGCCATCCTCATGGAACGGCTGGCATTATAAGGCAGTTCGGCGCGCGGAGTTAGAAACGAGACGTCGAGAGGGGCCGCCGCAGGGCAAAGCCAACCGCTCAAGTCCCCTTCCGCGCCTACCGCGGAGGCGCGATCAAAACCTTGTTTTATTCTTTTGTTTTTCCGTAGCCGAAGCGGCGAAGGGCCTGGGGGTCTTTTCGCCAGTTGAGCAGGACCTTGACTTGCAGTTCGAGAAACACCTTCCGACCCACGAGCTTCTCGATCTCGCCCCGGGCCGCGGTTCCGATGGCCTTGAGCATGCGGCCTCCCCCCCCGATCACGATACCCTTCTGGTTCTCCTTCTCCACGAACAGGTCCGCGAGAATCACCACGGGTTGAGGCGGGTCTTTTTCCTCGAAGGACCGGATCTCCACCGCGACGCCGTAAGGCAATTCCTCCCGCAGTTTCAAAAAACACTGTTCGCGTATCAACTCGGAGGCCAGTTGCCGAAGGGTCTTATCGGTCAGCGAATCCCCGTCGTACAAAGGCGGGCCTTCCGGCAGGAGTTCCCGGATCGCCCGAAGGACTTCCCGGACGCCCTGTCCGTGAAGCGCTTGCATCGGGGTGACGGTCACGTCGCCGAAGACGTCCCGCGCGAGGCTCTCGAGGGCGGCCAACGCGGGCCCGTCCGCCGTATCCGACTTGTTCACGGCGATGAGCTTGCGCCCCGGAAAGCTTTTCAGCCGCTCCGCGGCCAGGCGATCCTCGTCCGTCAGGCCCCGGGACGCGTCCAATAAATAAAGCGCCACATCGGCGTTTCGGAGGGCCTCCTCCGCCTCGTCCAGCATGTGCTCGGAAACGGCGTGGCGCGGGACATGAAGCCCGGGCGTGTCGAGAAAACCGATCTGACAGACGTCATCCTCGTAGATGCCGAGAAGACGCTCACGGGTGGTTTGCGGTTTGGGCGAGACGATGGCCAGCTTACGGTCCAGAACCGCGTTGAGAAAAGTGGACTTCCCCGCGTTGGGCCGTCCCAGGATCGCCACCGTTCCGGATCGGTAACCCGTCCGGCCCGGATCGGGGCCCGTCACCGCGTGGTTTTGAGGATCGGTCTTTTTCAGTTTTCCCCCACCCAGGAAGGCGCGCCCAGGACGATGTCCCCGTCGGCGCCGTTCTCCCGGATCGGCACCCCCCCGTCATCGACGAAATTGCGGCCCACGCTGTAGAGGAGAAGCCGGTCGTTTTTCGTCGTGAGGCGCAGGAAAGTAGGCGCAAAGGGGTCCATCAGGTCGTTATCGGAGGCCGTGACATTGACCATTTCCTCGGTTTTCACCGGCCAACGGTCGGTGATTCGCTTGAAATCCCAGCAGGAGGCCAGGGCCTTGTGAAGCCGCATCTGCGTCATGCAGTAGAAGACGTTTTCCAGATGGTACTCGAACGCCCAGATGCTGGTACGGGTGTTCCACGGGACCATGCTTTGCCGGGCCGCGCGGGTCCGGGCCGCGAGGTCGGGCGCGGACGGCTTCATCCCGTTCAACACTCTTTTGCCCCAGGAACCCAGCCAGGAACGCTCGATCTTGAGGAACGGTTTGTAGATGAACGCGGCCAACACCCAGGGAGTCGACATGGAATCGGGATCCGCGTCGAGGGGCCTTTCCCCCGGCCGCATCATCGCCGCCAACACCCCGGCGTCGTAATCTCGGGCGGAATTCAAAAGCACCGTCCGCCCGATTTTGAGGAATCGCGCGTACTCCCGATCCGCCGACAGCTCGTCGGGCCACTCCCCCTCCAACCACAGGGGGGCCAGTTGCTTCAGGAAAATCACCTTGGCCGTGGATCCGTAGAGGAACTCGCTCATCCAGGGATCGTTGGAAAAATGCTCGGCCAGCATCAGCCCCTTGCGAGCGTCCTCCCGCGCCGTCTCCGTCTGCCCCGCCCTCATTTCCAAAAAACACTTCAAGAGCCAAAGATCCATCATGCTGACGGGAGTGCCCCACTCGGGCAGGGAGACCTTCTGGCCCGAGTAGAACGCTTCCCAATCCACCCCCCAATCCCACGTCTCCTGTTCGCAGGCCTTCTCGAAAAGGGCGAACGCTTTCCGGTTGGCCTTGACCAGGCGATACGCGTCCATCCATTCGTTCGCGCTCATCGGGCCGTAAGGCATCTTGCTTTTCAGCTCGAAAACGAACTCGGACGGCTTGGTTTGCCCCTCGGGCGTCTTGGCGTCCAGAAGCGCGAACAACCGGTCGACCTCCTGGACGGCCTTGGAGAACCAAACAGCCCCGTTCTCCTCGGCCGAAACCCGCTCCGGAGGCGCGTAAAGATCCGCGTAGCCTTGCTCCACCAAATCGGCCCGGACGCGTTTCAATTGGAGCGTACCGAAAAGATCCCAGAGGCACCAGGCTCCCGCGATGGCGAGGATCGCGGCGAAAACCATTCCGATCGCGGTGGGGACGTTTTTCCTTTTCGCTTTTTTCCCCTTCTTGCGCCGCCGCAAGAACCAGAGGGTCCAGGCGAGAACGATCGAGACGCACAAAAACACGGTCCAACCCGGGAACGACTGGTTGTAAAGCATGAAACCCCACGCGAGGCACGAATAAGTCGCCGCGCACAGGAGGAACCAACCGCCATATGTCTTTAAGAGACCCATGAAGCCACCCCTGGATTGAATCCGCGATCAGCGAACCTCGGCCCACTCCCGCTGGATGTCAAAAACGCGATCCGGCCCCACCCCGAACTCCTCCAGCAGGTTCCGGGGATAGTCCAACAAGCAGGTCTGGCCCGGTTCGTGCCCGTCGGAACCGGCCGAAAAACGAAGGCCGTTCCTCACGGCTTTTTCCATGAGCCGGCGATAAGGCGTCCGCCATCGGTTGGAGATTTCCAGCGCCACGCCGTACTCGGCCGCCAACGCCACCAAGGCGTCCTCCCACCATTCGGGGAAAACCGCCTCCGGCTCGCCCAGCGCGAGCGGCGGCAACAAGCTGGGGTGCCCCAGGATATCGTATTTTTGGGTCGAGAATTCCCGCCGCAACAGGCCTAAATGCCCCTGGAGCAGGGATTCCACGTCCCCGAATTGTTCCCGGGGATCGTAATCGGGCTTCTTCCCGTGGATCCAATCCAAAAAATAGCGGAACGTCCGCCGCTCGCCGCCCGCCATCAAGCTGTGGACGCTTCCAATCACGTAATCGAAACGCGCGCGCGCCTCCGGGGAAACCACGAAGGAACGCCCCAGGTCCATTTCGATACCCCGGGCCACCGGATACTGGCTTAAAAAATCCGCGTAAACCAGCAAACGGTCGTTGGAGTTGAGGTAATCCGGGAGCCCGGCGTGATCGGCCAACCCCGCCCGCACGCCCGTCGCCTGGGCCCGAGCGAGGATTTGTTCGATGGATTGCCGGCCGTCGGACCATTCCGTGTGGTTATGGCAATCGAGCCAAGCCTTAGAGTCGGGGGGCATGTTCGCGCCAACATTCCGGGCCGAAGGATCGGGAACTCACGCCGGGTCCGTGGGGGCGGGGGGAGACGCGATTTCGTCCGGGGATTTCTTTCTCCTGGGCTTCTTCTCGCGCTTGGCGGGAAGGGGCATTTCCAGTTTCACCACGCGGATCTTTTCGATCTTCCGGGCGTCCGCCTCCAACACCGTGTACTCGGCCTGATCGTCGGACAAGATGCGGTTCTTCTTGGGGACCTTGCCCGCCAACTCCACCAGGTAACCGCCCATGCTGGCGACATCGCCCTTGGGCTCCAGACGCAGACCCACGGCCTCGTTGACCGCGTCGAGGGGCGTCCCGGCTTCCACCAAGAACGACCCGTCCTCGTTGCGCACGATAAGGTTCTCGTCCTCCAAATCGTGCTCGTCCCGGATGTCCCCGATGATCTCCTCGATGAGGTCCTCCAGGGTGACCAGGCCCGCGGTGCCGCCGTACTCGTCCACGACCACGGCCATGTGCACCTTGCCGCGCTGGAACTCCCTCAACAACCGGTCCGCCTGCATGGACGAGGGCACGAAAAACGGCTGGCGCAGGATGTCGTGCAAAACGATGAGTTCCCGGTGTTTCCACACCGACAACAGGTCCCGGGTGTGGATGATGCCCACGATGGTGTCGCGGTTGCCCTTGTAGACGGGCAAGCGGGAATAACCGGTGTTGACGGCCAATTCCACGATGGATTCCAGGGGGGTGGTCAACTCAACGGACACCATGTCGGTGCGGGGCACCATCACCTCTACCACCTTCTTGTCGGAAAAACGGAAGATGGAGTCGATCCGTTTTTGCTCGCCCGCCTCGATGGTCCCCAGCTTCACGCCCATTTCAAGGTCGAGTTTGATGTCTTCTTCCGTCACCACGGCGGCGGTGGTGGCGGAGGCTCGCGGCACGAGCAAGCGCGTGACGCCCCCCAAGGCCCAAGTGAGGGGACTCAACAGCCTGTCCACCAGGAACAAGGGAAGGATGAAAAGCGGGGCCAGCCACCCCGCGTGGGTTCGCCCGGTCACCTTGGGCACCACTTCCCCGAAGAAAATCGTGACCACGGCCACGCCCAGGGCGGCGGCGGATCCGGTGACGGCCCGGTTCCACCCGTATTCGTTGGCGATATCCACCGCCAGGTAAGCGGAGATCATCGTGGCGGCCACGTCCAGGACGTTGTTGCCGATGACGATGGAGGTCAGGATCCGGCCCGGGTTCTCCACCCAAGCCCGGAACGCCCGGCCCAAGAGGTCCTCCCGTCGCGCGTAATGGGTCAAGGTCGACCGCGGCACGGACAAGAGGCTCGTTTCTCCCGCCGAAAAAACGATTTTGACCACCACCAGGAGGAAGATGAGGAACAATTGTTTGAGCACATACAAAGTCATTTCATCCCCCTTCCCGCGCCCCCCAGGATCTCGTCCTGCAAGGCGAACATGCGTTTCTCGGCCGATTTCACCGCGTGGTCATAGCCCGCCAAGTGCAGTAAACCATGCACCCACAAAAGCGCCAGTTCGGCCCGGACCGGCTTTCCCGCGGCCTTCGCCTGCCGTCGGGCCGTCGGAAGGTTGATCACCACGTCGCCCATGGGCAACGGTTGGCTTTTCGGTTGGGCCAATCGGACCCCTTCCATCTGGGGAAAGGATAACACGTCCGTGGGGCGATTTTTTCCCCGCCAGAGGCGGTTCAAACGGCGCGCGGCGGCGTTCCCGCAAAAAACCAGGGACACTTCGGCCCGTTTCTCGAACAAGGCGCCTTTCACTCGTCGAAGGGTCGCGGAGCCCAGGCCGCACCGTTGGCGTTCCTCAGCTATGAGCAAC
>CAZSKE010000094.1:0-7858 GCA_964607325.1 uncultured bacterium
AGGGGAGGGGCATCCCCTCCCCTGCCGAATTTTAAAAGGCGTATCGGGTCCGCCTCTCACGATCATCCTCAGGATTGATGCTGGCGCTCGAGGAGCAAGTCTCCGCCCTCCCGAATGAAACAACGCGTCGTTCCGATCCACCTTCGACTCATGTCCTCCCCATCGGAATCAGCGGTTCTTGCTCAACGTGTGAGAACGCGGCCGACCGCGGCCTTCCAGCCGGCCCACAGCTTCCGACGGACCGGCTCCTTCATCCGTGGCGTGAACACCCGGTCCACCTTGCGGATCCTCGCGACCTCGGCCGGGGACTTCCAGAACCGCGCGTCCAGCCCCGCCAGGAAAGCCGCGCCCATGGCGGTGGTTTCCACGACCGAAGGGCGGTTGATGCGCGCGCGCAACAGGTCGGCTTGGAACTGCATGAGCCAATGGTTGCCCGTGGCGCCGCCATCCACCCGCAGTTCGCGCACGCGCCATCCGGAATCCCGCGACATGGCGTCCACCAAGTCGCGAGTCTGATACGCCATGGATTCGAGGGCCGCCCGCACCACATGAGCGCGTTTCGTTCCCCGCGTGATCCCCACGATCGCGCCGCGCGCCCGCGGATCCCAATACGGGGCCCCCAGCCCCACGAAGGCCGGCACCAGATACACGCCTCCCGTGTCGGGGACCGAGGCCGCCAAGGCCTCGGATTCGGCGGCCCGGCGAATGAGACCCAAGCCGTCCCGGACCCATTGGAGGACGGCGCCCCCGATGAAAACGGAGCCTTCGAGCGCGTAAACCGGCGCGCCTTTCGCGTCACAGCAAAGGGTGGTCAACAAGCGGTTGCGGGACAGGCTGAACTTCTTGCCCAGGTTGAGCAGGAGGAAACATCCGGTGCCATAGGTGTTCTTGAGGGATCCCGGTTCCACGCAACCCTGGCCGTAAAGCGCGGCCTGCTGGTCGCCCGCGATGCCGCCGATTCGGACCCCGCCGCCCAGGAAGCTCCGGGGGGAGGTCTCGCCGAAACGGCTGGCGGAGGCCTGTACGCGCGGAAGCACGGACGCGGGAATCCCCAGTGTGGCCAGCAGTTCAGGGTCCCACTTCAGGTCACGGATGTTGAAAAGGAGGGTGCGGGAGGCGTTGGTGAAATCGGTGGCGTGGGACCGGCCGCCGGTCAGGTTCCAAAGGATCCAGGAGTCGATGGTCCCGAAAGCCAGGCGCCCTTGCCGGGCCCTGGCGGCGGCTCCCGGAACGTTCCTCAAAAGCCATTCGAGCTTGGTGCCCGAAAAGTACGCGTCCAACAACAATCCCGTGCGCGAGCGGAAGAAACCCTCCTTTCCGCTCGCCTTCAGGGCCTCGCAACGGGCGGCGGTTCGGCGGCATTGCCAGACGATGGCCTTGTGGACGGGCTTGCCCGTCCGTCGATCCCACAACACGGTGGTCTCGCGTTGGTTGGTGATGCCCACCCCCGCGATGTCGCCGACTTTGGCCCCGGCGGATTTGAGGGCTCGACGCCCCGTCGAAACGACGGTGTCCCAGATCTCGAGCGCGTCGTGTTCCACCCAACCGGGTTGGGGAAAATACTGGGTGAATTCCCGATAGGCGCTTCCGACGACGCGCCCGGCGTGGTCGAACAAGTAAGCGCGGGTGCCGGTGGTTCCCTGGTCGATCGCGAGAATGAACTTAGCCATTGTCCTCCTCCGTAACGTAGGGAATAGGATCCGCGCGTCGTGGCGGGGCCATTTCCTGCCGGATCCGCTCGTCGAGGAACATCTTCATCAACGATTGATAGGGAATGTCGCGGCGGTTCGCCAAAAGCTTCAATTGTTCCAACATGGACGCGGGCAGTCTGAGCGAAATCGTCCTCAAGGAGGGTTTCAGGTTGGGAAAAGTGGCCCGGACGGCCTTGGACCAATCCAGGTAATCCACGGAATCCTCCGCGGCCCAAAAACGCCGTTCGGATTCCTCCGATTTAAACCGGGGAAGCGCCTTTTTCTTCTTCATGACGATACACCTCCCTCTCGAGCCGACTCATATCCCTGGCCGAAATGACCCGGAGTCGGTTTTTCCTGACCGTGAACGCGACAAAAAGCCACCTGTTGCGCCCTGTCCGTCCCAAGGCGAACAACCTGCTTTCACGACCCGAGTGCTTCAAATCGTCCCAAACAAGCACGGGCCGGTTGAAAAAAACCTCCTCACATTCCCAAAACCCCACCCCATGGCGTTCCCAATTCTTGAAAAGGTTGCCATCGTCCCAATCAAAACCATGGGTTCGGTCAAAGGTCTTCGAAGGTTCCATCATTGTATATTATAGACATATACAAAAAAACCACCAGCCCGAATCACGGCCGTGTTTTCAGCACGATCCAGACGCGTTTGAGATCGCGCGAACCCTTGCGGCACAGGAGCTGGTAGACGCCCGACGGCGCCCGGGCTCCCGTTTCGTCGGTCCCGTCCCAATCCACCCAATCCTCCCGCGAACGGGAGACCGTTTCCTCGAACAAGCGCTTCACCGGGTTTCCATCCCGATCCCGCACATCCACCGTGTAAACGCCGGGACCGTCCTTGAATTCCACAAACACCCGCACCGGCAGGTTCTCGAACACCAGCGCCTCGGGCGGCGGAGTGGGCGTGAACCGGTAAACTCGCGGCTTGGGCGTGGGCATCGCGGGGATAGGACGCGGCGTAAAAGTGCTCGTCGGCCGCTTCGTGGGAGGGGTGGTGAATGTGCGCGTCGGCTTGGGCGGCCGCGGCGTCTGGGTCGAGGTGGGAACCTTGGGTGTCGCCGTTTTCGTCGGGGTGCGCCAGGGCGTGGGCGTCTTCAGGGGCGGGTACGGCGTGGGCGTCCGAAGGGGCACCCGCGTGCGAGTGGGAGGAACCGGGCGTGGGGTGTGGGTCGAAAGGAACGTCCAGGTCGGGGTGGGCTTGCGGGGCCGCGGCGTCTTGGTCGAGGTGCGCGTTTTCGTGGGGGTTCGGGTTTGAGTCGGGGTGCGGGTTTCCGTGGGGGACCCCGTCGACGTTTCGGTCTCGGTGGGGGTGTCCGTGGCGGTGGGCGTGTCGGAGGGCGAGGGCGTGCCGCAGGCCGGGGAATCCGCCAACACCAACTGGAAAGGCCGGCGAAAAAGGTGGCGCTCCCCCACCGTCTGGATGGGTCCGCCCGTGTCGGAGGCCGAGAGGAAAACAGCCGACTTCCCGGTTTCCTGGTCGTCAATCATGGCCATGAAGGAGGAGTAACGGCCCAGGTTCATGGGCTCGTTCCAATCCTTGTCGTTGAACCCGGGTCGCCACCAGGCCTCCGGCTCCGGGGATTCGGGGTGTTGCACATACAAACTTCGGTGTTTTTCCACGTCGCGGCTGGAAAACACCTTCAGCGACCCGTCGGACCATCGGATCTTGAGGAGATACTGAATCGACGCCTGGGTGGGGTTGCTGTCGGTGCAACGAAAAGCCAGGAGGTTGTCACTCGCGAAAAGGCAGGGGTCCACCGCGAAAGTGGCCACGCCCGTCTCGCGCAAGGTGATCGGCGACCGCGTGATCACGGGCGTTCCGTTGAGCCAGAAGTCGGCGAAGTCGTCCACGGACACGATCAACCGCGCCCCGGCCACGTACGGCGCCGCCAGAGCCGGAGCGGTGGGTAACACCAGCGCGAGCATCACCATCAACCCAATGGGTCTCACCACAAACGCTCCCGGTCATCCAAAGCCATGGGGAATGGGGCGTGGACCGTCCAGAGCCTTCCGCCCATTCCTCGTTTCTCGTTCCCGCGGTCCCCGCGACCCTCGAAGGGCGCGTCGCCTTCACCGTCCACCCTCCGCTAACTGACCATGTCCGTCAAACGGTGGCCGGGATTCTGCTGGGCCGCGTAGTTCTTCTCCCAGGCGCTGTTAAAAAGCACCATCGTCCGGTCGCGCGCGTCGCGCACCAACTGGGCGCTCAACGGTTTTTTGAACGTCTCGATGTCCCCTTCCAACCACGCGCTGCATTGGAAAGGCAGGGGTGTCACTTCGGTCTCCACCCCGTACTCGTTCTTGAGGCGGTACTGGAGAACGTCGAACTGGAGCCTTCCCACCGCCGCCACGTAAATATCGTTGCTGTCGATTCGCCTCAAGCTCTGGACGGTCCCCTCGGCCGTCAATTGTTCCAGCCCCTTGTCGTAGCTTTTCCGCTTGGCGACCTCTTTCGGCCGCACCAGGGCGAACACCTCGGGTTGGAACAACGGCAGGGGCTTGAATTCGAACCCGCCCGTGAGCGATAGGGTGTCGCCGATGGCGAAAACCCCCTGATTGATGACACCCACGATGTCGCCGGGATAAGCCGCGTCGAGGATGTTGCGATCCTGGGCCACCATCACGTGGGGCCGGTTCATGCGCACTTCCCGCCCCACCCGGTGGTGCTTGACCATCATGTCACGCTCGAAACGCCCCGACACCACGCGAAGGAAGGCCATGCTGTCCCGGTGACGCGGGTCCATGTTGGCCTGGAGCTTGAAAACATAGCCGGAGAAGGGCGATCGGACGGGGTCGATGATCTCCTCGCCACCGTCGGGCAGATCGACCGGCCGGGGGCCGGGGGCCGGGGCGATGTCCACGAAAGCGTCGAAAAAAGGCTCCACGCCGAAATTGGTGAGCGCGGACCCGAAAAAAACGGGCGTCACCTCGCCGGCTTGAAACGCCTCGCGCGTGAACGGATTGCCCGCCACTTCCAAGAGTTCCAGGTCGTGGTGGAGCTGTTGCCATTCCTCGGCGCCGAGACGCTCCTTGGCCGCGGGGGAATCGAGCGGCCATCGGTCCAGAAGGGCCTGTTGGGCCCCGCCGGGCGCCGCGCGTTGGAACACCAACACGTCCCGCGTGGCCCGGTCCACCACGCCCACGAAACGCTTTCCAATTCCCACGGGCCAATTGATGGCCGAAGCGTGTATGCCGAGCACCTCCTCGACCTCGTGCATCAGGTCGAGCGGCTCGCGCCCTTCGAGGTCCATCTTGTTGATGAAGGTCAGGACCGGAATGCGCTTGAGCGCGCACACCGCGAACAATTTCCGGGTCTGGGTCTCCACGCCCTTGGCGGCGTCCAGCACCATGATGGCCGAATCCGCGGCCGTCAGGGTTCGATACGTGTCCTCGCTGAAGTCCTGGTGGCCCGGGGTGTCCAGCACGTTCACCACGCGGTCCTTGTAGCGGAACTGCATGGCGGAGGCCGTGATGGAGATGCCGCGCTCCTGCTCCATGCCCATCCAATCGCTGGCGGCGAACTTGCCGCTCTTGCGGGCCCGCACCATGCCGGCGGTGCGGATCATGCCCGAATACAGCAGGAGTTTTTCGGTGAGGGTGGTTTTACCCGCGTCGGGATGGCTGATGATGGCGAAGGTGCGCCGCTTGGCGGTCTCGACGCTCATTTCGGGAGGGGGGGTGTATTCGGGCATTTGAGCGCGCATCATAGCAAAGGCGACCGTCAGCGGTCAGCCATTGGCCGTCGGCTTGGGTCGTTCATCTCGCGCCGACCGCTAACCGCCGGCGGCCAACAGCTGGTTTTATGCTATTTTGCTTCCATGCTTCCCCCATCCACCGCTTTCGACTTCCAAAAAGCCGCCGAGGGGCTTCCACGAGTTCCCCCTCCCTGCCCGCGCTTCGGCGTCTGCGGGGGTTGCCAGCTTCAGGACATTTCCTACCCCGACCAAGTCCTTCTGAAGGAGCGGCGGCTCCAATCCCTCTTCGCCTCCCCCGCCCCGTCGCCCGCCCGATGGCTTCCACCCCTCACCGGCCCTCCGCTCGGCTACCGGACGCGTCTGAGGTTCTCGGTCAAGCGCGTGCCCAAAAAGGGCGGCTTCCTGGTGGGCTTCCACGAAAAATCCAAACGCTACGTGGTGGACATGCGCGAATGCCCCATCCTGCCGGACAAGGTCGCCCGTCTTCTGACGCCCTTGCGGGATATTTGCGGGCGCCTTTCCCAACCGCGTTCGATCCCTCAGATCGCGGTCTCCGCCGCCGAGAACCAGGACGCTTACGTGTTCCGGGTCATGGACCCCCCCACCGAGGAGGACCTCAGGATCCTTTCGGAGTTCGAGGCCGTGAATCGCGTCCGCGTCTACCTGCAAACGGGCGGGTACGATACCATCGCGCCCCTCAACCACGGCGCGCCCTTCGACCTCACCTACAGCCTCCGGGAACAAGCGCTCACCCTCCACTTCCGCCCGCATCATTTCACGCAGGTCAATCCCTTCATCAACAACGCCATGGTCCGTCAGGCCTTGGACCTTCTGGCCCCGCGACAAGGCGAAAGGGGCCTGGACCTCTTTTGCGGAGTGGGAAATTTCACGTTCGCGCTCGCCCGGGCGGGAGCGTTCATGACCGGGGTGGATTCGGAGGGGGATCAAATACTTACGGCGCGTCTCAACGCGGAGGTCAATCACCTGACGGGACGCGCGTCGTTCGAGGCCCGGGATCTCACCCAAGCCGAGGGCGTGGCCTCGTTGGACTTCCTTGGCGCGGATTTCGCCCTCCTGGACCCGCCCCGCACGGGCGCCCTGGAAGTCTGCCGCGCCCTGCCGGAGGACGGAAAGCTCCGGGTCCTCTATATCTCCTGCAACCCGGAAACCCTCGCCCGCGATTCGGAGGTTCTCGTGAAAGAGAAGGGTTTCAAGCTGGAAGCCCTGGGCTTGGTGGACATGTTCCCGCAGACGGTCCAAGCGGAAACCATGGCGCTTTTCCGCCTCGAAACGGCCTGAGGGCCGCGATGAATCACGCCGGATGACGCGCTCCCTAAAAACCGAGCCTTGTCCGGCGTAAACCGGGTGAAGCCGTAAGTCGAGGACGGCTCAAGGACCGATTCCCGCGAGGAACGCGGCGGTCTCGTCCCGCACGACGTTCTTGAAGTCCACCTCGTCGCCCATCTTCTGCCACAGGATATCCAATCGCTTCCAGCGCTTCGGGTCGGCGCCGTCCTGGAGAACGATCGATTGGAAGGGCAGTTTGTAATCGTTCATGAAATGCTTGTTTTCGTCTTTCTCGTAGTTGAGAACGCGGTACGCCAGTCTCCCGTCCCGCAACGGTTCCTTGAAATGCTCTTCGAGGGATTCCCGGGTCCACGTCTCGAGATTGCGGGAGGATTCACAAGGGTGCGTGTTGAGGAAACAAACACAAGTGACGGGGCCCACCTTCGCGGGCGCCTTGCCGCCCGAGCAAGACCAGGAAGCCGATACCAGGAAAAGAAAGGCTCCCGCCGCGATCCAACGCGACGGAAGCCGTTTCGAGAACTCGCCCCCGGGAAAGTCGCCGTGCCTCAACGCGCGATGAACACCTTGCGGGTTACCGTGCGGCCCTCGGCCGACACGCGGGCCAGGTACACCCCGCTGGCCACCGGCGCCCCGCCCCGGGTCAAGGCCTCCCAAAGCACCTCGTTGAATCCCGCGTTCGTGGAGCCCTCCGGCAACCGGACGGACCAGACCGTCTTTCCCATCACGTCGTGGATCGAGACCGTGACCGCCGAGGGCCGGGACAGTGTGAAGCGCAGTCGAACCGGGCCGGACGAGGGATTGGGATACGCCAGCGTGGTTTGATCGGAAATCGGCTCGGCGGGTCCCGCCACGAGCGAGGGCGTCCCCGTCGGGGTGGGTTGGACAAGCGGCACGCGACGCAGAACCCGCACGGAATCGCTCCGCATGTGGCTGACCGCCACATCGAGTTGACCGTCCGCGTCGACGTCGAGGATCGCCGCGTCCACCGGCCCCATCGAATGGTTGCCGTCGTCCCCTCCCACGATGAACGTCCTCAAAAGCGTCATGGTCCCGCCCAACCACTGGAAGAGATCCAGGGTGTCCGAATCCCGGCCCGCCACCGCCACCACCGGGAGTTCGCCGTCCACCAGCGCGCCCACGGCCAAACCA